>JAPLTR010000259.1:0-35950 GCA_026398065.1 Verrucomicrobiota bacterium
TATTCGGCGCCAACCGGCCGCCGTCGCCGGTTCCCTCCCGCCCGCCGCCTACGCGAGCGCCGCGCGGCAGTAGTCCACGCACTTCGCGACTTCCTTCACCGCGTCCGAGCCCTCCGGGATCTTGTACTCCAGCTCGATGTTGGCGGGGAAGGTCCACTTTTCCTTTCGCATCAGCCGCAGGATCTCCCGGATCGGCGTCTCGCCCTGGCCCCAGGGGAGGTTGCCGCCGGCGGCGGTGCGGTCCTTCAGGTGCAGGTTGAGGATGCGGTCGTGATACTTTTCGAGCACGGGGATCGGCGACTTGCCCGACGTGCCGGCGACGTAGTGGCCCACGTCGAAATTGAAGGCGACGTATTTGCTGTAGTCGAGCAGCGGGTCCGGCTGGTCCACCGAGGGAAAATTGGTCGTGTGGTTGTGAAACCCGACGCGGATGCGGTGCTTCTCGGCAAACGGCGCGAGCCGCTTGATCTGCGCCTCCGAACGCTCGGTGGTGATGCCCTCGCACCCGAGCGCCTTCGCGACGAGGAAGTTGAACTCCACCTCCTCGTCCGACGGGCCGAACGCGATCTTGTGGATGTGGATGTTGATCCCGGCGTCGTTGTAGAGTTTCCGAAGCGCGCGGCATTTCGCGAGCTGCTCCTCGCGCTGGGCGTCGGTGTAGCGGGCCACGGGCGGGGCGTCGGTTTTCTTCGCCTTCCCCGCGCCGGCCGGGGCGACGGCGAAGCCCGCGTAGGCCTGGATCGGCGCACCCATCAGCTCCACCTCGCTGAGCCCGTCGGTGACGAGCGCGGCCAGCAGTTCCTCGGCGCTCGTGAGCGCGCTGCGATAGCTGTAGCTGATCGCGCCGATGCGCACCCCGCCGAAGACGGAGTTGGGCTTGCCCGCGGCGGACGCGGCCGCGCGGCCCTCACGGGGCAGCAGCGTGCAGGCGGCGAGCGCGGCCGCCTGGCCGAGAAACGCGCGGCGGGTGGTCAGGGCGGGTGAAAGCGGCGGAATCTTCATGGGAGGGGACGCGGAGGGTGAACGGGGAAAAGCGGGGCGGGCGGAGGCGGGGCACACGCTGGCAGGCCGCGCGAAAAAGGGAAGCCCCGCCGCGCGCCCCGGGGATTTCGCCTGTCCCTCGCCGCGGACTTTCGCCAAGGTGCGCCCATGACCCTGAAGCCGTGGCTCCTCCCCCTGCTGCTCGCCCTGCCCTCGTTCGCCATCGCGGCGCCCACCCTGGAGGAGACCTACGCGGCCCAGGGCCGCCTCCTTCTCGCGCCGTTCGCCTCCGCGCCCTTTCCGCATCCGGCCCGCGCCGACGGCCATACGTATCAGAAAAAGACCTACCCAGCGAACGAGCACTACACGGACAGCACCGTGGCGCTTTTCATTCCGAAGGGGTTTCGCGAGAGCGCCCACATCGACTTCGTCGTGCACTTCCACGGCTGGCACAACAGCGTCGCCGGCACCCTCGGCACCTTCCGCCTGATCGAGCAGCTCGTCGCCAGCGGCAAGAACGCCGTGCTCGTCGTGCCCGAGGGGCCGCGCAACGCCCCCGACTCCTTCGGCGGCAAGCTCGAGGACCCCGACGGCTTCAAGCGCTTCATGGCCGAGATCGTCGCCACGCTCCGCGAGCGCGCGGGGTTTCAGACGAAGGAGTTTTCCCCCGGCCGCATCATCCTCTCGGGCCACAGCGGCGGCTATCACGTGATCGCGGGCATCCTCGACCGCGGCGGCCTCGCCAAAAACGCCGACGAGGTCTGGCTCTTCGACGCCCTCTACGGCCAGACCGACTCCTATCTCGCGTGGGCGGACCGCACGCACGGCCGCCTCCTCAATATCTACACAGACAACGGCGGCACGAAGGCCGAGTCGGAAAAACTCCGCGCGCGGCTGACGGCCCGCGGCACCCCGCTGCTCGCCGTCGAGGAAACCGCCCTCGCGCCCGCCGCGCTGAAGACCAGTCCGTTCGTCTTCATCCACACCGACCTCGGCCACAACGACGTCGTGGCCAAGCGCGACCAGTTCGCGCTCTTCCTCAAAACCAGCGGCCTCGCCGACCGCTGAGGGCTCGCCCGGCCCGGCTCAGGCCACCGGAGCCGACGCCGCCACCATCGCGTCCGCGTACGCGAACCGCCAGCGGACCTCGCGTTGCAACGCGCTCTCCGTGATGACCACCGTGTTGCTCTTCACGTAGCCCGGCCCGCGCGCGAGGTCGGGGATCATCTCTCCCTTCGTCTGCACGATGGTCGAGGTGAACCACGTCGGCGCCATCGGCGCGTGGGCCGCATAAAAATCTCGGAGGGGAATGTTGGTCATAGATGGAAAGCAAAGGGCCCGCCGACCTGTTCGTTACCCCAACATCGGCGCCCCTCGACTACGGCGTCATTCTAGTCCGCCGCGCCACCGGTACGCAAGCGGCGTCGCGCGCCCCGGCCCCGCCGCCCTCCGCCGACTGTCCGTTTGCAGTCCCGTTGCGCGCCCTCATCCTCCGCGTACCCTGTCCCTCCACCCTATGAGCTTTCCCGTCTTCTTCGCTCAGCGCCGCGCCCCCGCCCTCGCGTGGCTCGCGGCCCTCGCTTTCTCCACCGCCTTCTCCCCGGCGCTGCCCGCCGCCGACGCGGTCGCCGCCCCCGTCGTCGCCACGCCCTCCGTCACCGCGCCGGTGACCGTGCAGGACGACGGCCCGACCTTCACGCTCGCCAACGGCATCGTCACCGCGCGCATCAACAAGAAGAACGGCGACCTCGAGGCGCTGATCTACCGCGGCCTCGACACCATGGGCCACGACCAGGGCCGCGCCGGCTATTGGGAGCAGGATCCCTCCGCCGCCGCCAAGGTCGGCGGGCTCTCGCAGTCCGTCACCATCGACCCCGCGACCAACGGCGGCGAGCGCGCCGAGGTGTCCATCAAGGGCGTGACCAAGGGCGATCCCACCGCCGGCCTCACCCCCGGCTCCCCGGGCGCGCCCCCCGGCGGCACGATCAACTGCGACCTCGAGGTCCGCTACACACTCGGCCGCGGCGAGAGCGGCGTGCACGTGTACGCGATCTTCTCGCACCCCGCCGCCTACGGCCCGCTCAATGTCCCCGAGAGCCGCTACATCACGAAGCTCAACCAGACCTTCGACTGGATCTCGGTCGATGCCGACCGCCACATGCTCCAGTGCGCGCCCACCGACTGTGGCACCGGCGTCGTCGTCCACGCCAAGGAACAGCGCATCATGTCGAAGGGTGTCTATAAAAATTCCGTGGAGCACAAATACAGCTACACCGCCGTCCAATATAAAGTCCCCGCCTTCGGCTGGTCGAGCACCCGCGACCGCATCGGCGTCTGGTTCATCAACCCCACCATCGAATACCTCAGCGGCGGCGCCACGAAACAGGAGCTCGTCTGCCACTTCGGCGACAACGGCAACCCCGACCCCATCATCCTCAATTACTGGCGCGGCACCCACTTTGGCGGCGGCGCCTCGGCCAGCATCGCCGCCGGCGAAACCTGGAGCAAGGTCGTCGGCCCGATGTTCGTGTACGTCAACTCCCTCGACCGCGCCCAGACGCCGACGCCCGCCGATCTCGCCACCCTCGCCGCCACCGCCGGCAATCCCACCGTGCCGCCCGCGTGGACCGCCAACGCCACGGCGCTCTGGCAGGACGCGCTCGCGCAGGCCAGGAAGGAAACCGCCCGCTGGCCCTACGACTGGGTCCGGGGCGTCGACTACCCGCACCGCGCCGAGCGCGGCACCGTGACCGGCCGCCTCGTCCTCGACGATCCCTCGGCCGCGACGACACAGCTCCCGCACCTCACCGTGGGCCTCGCCCATCCCGACGCCCCCGGCAGCGCCGGCGCCCAGGGCAACGCCTTTGTCACGCTCGCCAGCCTGACGCCGCCCGCCCCGCCGTCCGACGCAGTCGGCGCACCGGGTACACCCGCCCCCGGCGGCCCGCCCGGCGCCGGCCGCGGACGGGGTGGCCGCGGCGGCGGTTTCTTCGCCCGCCCCACCGACTGGGTGCACGACGCGAAACACTACCAGTTTTGGACTGACGGCACCGCGGACGGCCGCTTCACGATCGCGAATGTCCGCCCCGGTACCTACACCTTGCACGCGTTTGCCGACGGCGTGCTCGGCGAGTTTGCCCGCGCCGACATCACGGTCGCCGCCGGCCAGTCCCTCGACCTCGGCCAGCTCACCTGGAAACCCGTGCGCTACGGCCGGCAGCTTTGGGAGATCGGCTACCCCGACCGCACCGGCGGAAAATTCTACAAGGGCGACGGCGCCAACTACTGGCTCTGGGGCTGGGGCCTCCGCTACCCGCTGCTCTTCCCACAGGATATCACCTACACCGTCGGCCAGAGCGACTATCGCAAGGACTGGTTTTTCCAGCACACCCCGCGCAGCGAATCCACCGCTTGGCTCAACCCCGACGCGAAGGACCCGGCCCACCAGCGCTTCGGCTGGATGAAGGCGGAGTCGCTCGACACCTATCCGCAGTCCAACCAGAGCGGCCCGTGGCGGATCTACGGCCGCGGCCGCGCCTGCACGTGGACGGTGAAGTTCACCCTCGCCGAACCCGCGCGCGGCCTCGCCGCCCTGCGCCTCGCCCTCGCCGGTGCCGACACGCAGCAGCTCGCCATCGCCGTCAACGGCCAGCCCCTCGGCGACCTCCGCCCCCTGAGCACCAACGCGCTCCGCTACAATACCAACAAGAGCGTGTGGCAGGAGCAGACCCTGAAGTTCGACGCCGCCGTCTTGAAAGCCGGCGAAAACCGCCTCGAGCTCACCGTCCCCGCCGGCGATCTCACGTCCGGCGTGGTGTACGACTACCTCCGCCTCGAAGTGGACCCCGCCGCCACCTTCACCCCGCCCCCGGCCACGCCGCCTGTCACGCAAGAGTGAGGTGGGATCTACCTGGGAGCGCGGGCGGCCCGCCCGCTTTTGCCAAAACAGGCGACCGAATTTACAGGAGGAAACGGAGAGCACGGAGCACGGCACCAAGCCGGAGTCTCGGTTTGCTCTGTTTCCTCCTGTTCAAAGACCCGGAACCGCAATGAGGTTGGATTCACTTGGATTCGGCCGGATCGTCCGTCGCCAGGTAGGGCGTCCGTCTTGCGGACGCCGTTGAGGCACGTCCCGCGTAGGCCGATATTTCCCGGGCCCACACCCCGGACTGAAACGCCTGACCTCGCACGCTCCGCTCGCGCGGGATTCATCCTGTCCAAGCCCCGCCCGCCCCGCTACGGATATTCCCCTCCCCACTCCGCCCTTCCTTCCGCGCCCCTCCCGTTTTCCTTTCCCCCCGATGCCCACCACCCGTCGCCGGTTTCTCGCCACGCTTGCCACGATCACCCTCGCGCCCCGCCTCCGCGCCGCCGCCGAACCCGAGCCCGTGATCGTCGGCGAGGGCGCGTACCGCTACCGCTTCAACGACCGCTGGGCGCAGCTCCCCGCGCACCTCGCCTGGGGGCTCACCCACGGCGTGGTCGTCGACCGCCGGCGCCACGTGCACGTCTTCCACACCTCCCGCAAGGAGGCCAAAAGCAGGGACTGCGTGGTCGTCTTCGACGCCGCGGGCCGCTTCGTCCGGTCCTGGGGCGAACAGTTCTTCGGCGGGGCCCACGGGTTCGACCTCGTCGTCGAGGACGGCCGCGAGATCCTCTACCTCACCGATCTCCAGAAGGGCCTCTTCAAGATGACGCTCGACGGCGAACTGCTCTGGCACGTCGAGAAGCCCGAGTGGTACAAGTCCCACCCCGAGGTCACCGCCTACCGCCCGTCCAACGTCGCGGTCGCACCCAACGGCGACGTGTATTTCGCCGACGGCTACGGCTCGTATTATATCCACCACTACACGAAGGACGGCCGCTACGTCCGCACCTTTGGCGGGCCGGGTGAGGCGGCCGGCCGCACGCAGCACCCGCACGGGCTGTTTGTGGACCGCCGCGGGCCGGAGCCGCTGCTCGTGGTCGCCGAAAACGACCCCAAGGGCGAGAAACCCGGCCGCCTGCAGGCCTTCAGCCTCGACGGCGAGCACCGCCGCTTCCTCCCCACGCCCGTGCGCTCCCCCCGCCATTTCGACCAGCTCGGGAAACTCGCCGCCATCCCGGACCTCGACGCCCGCGTGACGCTCGTGGACGAAAACTACCGGACGGTGGCCAACCTCGGCGACGGCTGGACGACCAAGACGGAGGTGCGCACCCTGCGCACCAAGCCCAGCGACCAGTTTACGCCGGGCAAATTCGTCTGCCCCCACGACGCCGCCTTCGACGCGGACGGCAGCCTCTTCATCGCCGAATGGGTTAACTACGGCCGGATCGTGAAGCTGGAGAAGCTGGCCGCCGAGTGATCACCGGTAGGGCGTCCGTCTTGCGGACGCCTTCCGTGCCGCGAACCCCCGAAGGCGTCTGCAAGACAGGCGCCCCACGAAGCCGGAACGGTGCAGTTGAATTGAGGTCGCCGTTCACGTCGCAGCGCTCGTCGTGACGAATGAAATCGGTGGTCGACGGCATCGTTCCCGCTGCAAGCGCTTCGAAAAGCGCTCCTCCTGTCGCGCGAGCGAGCTCGCGGCCTAAGCGCAGGACAAACCGCAAATGCGCTATATCAAACTTGCTCCAGGGATCGATTTCCCCAGAGTGACGCCGCCCTGAACCCCGGCATTTCGCGACACCGCGAAATGCGTCGCACAGCCTCACCCATCCCCTCCCGATGCTCCGACGAATCTGCATTATTCTCGCAGTGACCCTCTGTGGTGCGACCAACGCCGCGCCCCGATACGCCCGGGACCTGCCCGCTCAGCCGATGCCGCTGACGATTGTCACCAACCCCCAGGACGGCTTTTCCGTCGCCGGCCATTTCGCGGGCACGTATCAGGTTCACCCGGGCTATATCGAGGTGGCCTTAACGGCCGCCTCCGTCCAGCTGCTCGGCACGCCCAGCCACCAGCGCGGACGGGTGATCACCGACGTCCGGATCGGCCTCGCGGAGCCCACCGAGGGAGGAAAATGGAAGCCCTCGTCGCTCGTGACGCTCGCGACCCCGGAGCAGGTGATGAAGGTGGGCGACGCGCAGCCCCTGAGCCCGGCCCCCGTGCGGATTCCCGTCGCCGCGACGCTGGACCTCTCGAAGCGGTGGCTCGTGGTGGAAATCGCCAGCACCTATCTGGACCCGGCGGACGCCAACAAAACCAAGTCGGGCACCTGCTACGCCCACAGCAAGTTCAACCTCTTCGCCGCTGCCGCGCGCTGAGAGCAGACAGTGAGATCAGCCGGTGGAGGGGAACCTGGCTCAACGCGACGCGCAGCGGGCGCAACGTGCAACGTTTGCCCCCGATCTTCCGGAGTAGATCCGGGACTTGATCAAAGCTGAATCGCTGTACCAAAACCCCAACGCCACACCTGATCCGGCAGCTTAGCCATTAGGACAACCAACGAGCCACGACCCTAACCTCCCTGGCCTCTGATCCCAAGCGATGCAGGCCCTCCTCAGGATTGCCCTCCCGCGTCGCTTGCCTGAAATACCGCGCAGAACCCGTGGCACTACCCTTTCCTCAACTGCAAGAATGTCTGGCCGCCGTGGGCGCCTTGATCGAAAAGCGCCGGCCAAGGCCGGAGATCCGCGACAAACTGGACTACCGCGCGGACATCACCGGGTCATGCGTAACGCTTCTATCGGTCCGGCCGAGCTACCAGAACAAGGCCAAGAAGACCGAACACCCGGTGGCCCGGGCCCGGTGGGTGGGAACGCAGCGCGAATGGCGGCTGTATTGGATGCGGGCCGATCTGAAGTGGCACCGGTATCAGCCCTTACCCTCCGCGCCAACCATCGCAGAAATCTTCGACGAAGTGCAGCGCGATCCCTACGGGTGCTTTTTCGGATAAGACGGGAAGTAAGCGGCCCGCTTTTTTGCTGCCTTTCCGGTTCGATCCGTTCTTGAACCTTCCGCCCCCTCAATGAAAACCCCGACTCGATTCCCCGCGGCCTCGCTCCTCGCCGGTGCGCTGGCGCTCACGCTCTCCACCCTCCCCTCCCCGGTCATCGGGGCCGATGCCCCGGCCCCGGCAGCGGCCTCAACGCCCCCCGCGACCAAGGCGCCCGCGCGGCCGCCGGCGCCGACGCGGTCGCCGACCGCGCCGGGCACGCCGCCGCTCACCGCGGTCGGTGCGAAGGCCGGGGAGCTGCGGAGCGTGCCGGGGATGAATCCGCCGGTGAACGCCGACGGCGACTTTCTGATCGGGCCGGACTATCTGCCGGCGCCGGAACTGACGGTCGTCCCCGGCGTGCCGCAGGGGAAGGTCCTGCAGTTCAGCATGGACTCGAAGGACAGTAAATTTTTCAACCCCGGCATCGCCCGCGAGGTGTTTGGCACCGTCGATCCGCAGAACCCGAAGACGCTCATCGTCGAGACCCACCCGATCGACTACAGGCGGACGATCACCGTGTATGTCCCCGCCCAATACGTGCCGGGAACGGCGGCGCCGTTCATCGTCACGCACGACGGTCCGGCGCTGGGCAAGCCCGACCAGAGCCTGCCGCGCGTGCTCGACAACCTGATCGCGCAGCGGCGCGTGCCGGCGATGATCGCGATCATGGTCGCCCACGGCGGCGGCGATGCGCAGGGCCACGAGCGCGGCCGCGAATACGACACGATGTCCGGCAAGTTCGCCGAGTTCATCGAGGCCGAAGTGCTGCCGCTCGTGGAGAAAAACGCCGGCGTGAAACTCACCCAGGACCCCGAGGGCCGCGCGACCATGGGCAACAGCTCCGGCGGCTCCGCGGCGCTCATCATGGCGTGGTATCACCCGGAGTGGTACCATCGCGTGATCACGTACTCGGGCACCTTTGTGAACCAGCAGTGGCCCTTCGATCCGGCGACGCCCGGCGGCGCGTGGGAGTTTCACGCGACGCTGATCCCGCAGAGTCCGAAGAAACCGATCCGCCTCTGGATGGAGGTCGGCGACCGCGACAACTACAACCCTAACGTGATGCGCGACGGCATGCACGACTGGGTCGAGGCCAACAATCGGATGGCGACCGCCCTCAAGGCCAAGGGTTATCACTACCAGTATGTCTTTGCCGTGAACGCCGGCCACAGCGACCGCAACGTCCGCAACCAGACCCTCGCCCACGCCCTGGAGTGGGCCTGGCAGGGATACCCGGTCGCGAAGGGGCCGTGAGCCCGACCCTGTAGGGCGTCTGGCTTGCAGACGCCTCCGTGCGACCGCCCCGGAAGGCGTCCGCAAGACGGACGCCCTACACGGCATGGACGTCTTCGCCGTGAACGCCGGTCACGGCGACCGTGCCGTCCGCAACCAGACCCTCGCCCACGCCCTGGATTGCGGGCGCCGGGGCGGCGGGCAGGCTCGCGGCCATGCGTTGCTGGCCAATCCTGCGCTGGGTGTTCTGGCTGCCGGTGGTGTCGGCGCTGTGGGCCGCCGACCCGATCCCCGCGGGCCGCGGCCGGATCGAGGTGCCGTTCGCCGGGGCGCCGCTCACCCTCCACACGTACAAGCCGGACAACTACACGGACGGCCCGCTGCTGGTGGTGTTTCACGGCATCGTGCGCAACGCCGACCAGTACCGCGATTTCGCGATCCCGCTGGCCGAGCGCTTCGGCGTGATCCTCGTCGCGCCGGAACTCGACGAGGGCCGGTTTCCGGACGAGTGGTACCAGCGCGGCGGCGTGCTCGGCGACGACGGCAAGGCACGGCCGCAGGCGGAGTGGCAGTTCAATGTGGTGCCCGCGATCGTCGCCGCGGTGCGCGCGAGGGAGGTGCGTCCGGCGCTGCCGTACTACCTGATCGGTCACTCGGCGGGCGCGCAGTTTCTCGTGCGGCTGGCGGCGTTTTTGCCCGGCGACGCGCGGCGGATCGTCGCGGGCAACGCGGGCTCGCTGCTGTTTCCCAACCGCGACCACGCGTTCGGCTACGGCCTCGGCGGCCTGCCGGCGGAATTAAGCGACGACGCGATGCTCCAGCGCTATTTCGCCGCGCCGCTCACGCTCTATCTCGGCATGGCCGACACGACGCCGAAGAAGCGCTTCGACGCCAGCGAGGCCGGGATGAAACAGGGCCCGCACCGGCTGGCGCGTAACCGTGCGTGCTTCGCGCTCGCGGAGAAGATGGCGAAGGAGCGCGGCTGGCCCTTTAACTGGCGCAAGGTGGAAACCCCCGGCATCGAGCACGACGCCGCGAGGATGTTCGCCGCGAAGGAAGTCGAGGACGCGCTCTTCGGTCCGAAGTAGACCGAAGGCGGCGCGGCAAGGTCATCGCCGCTAGCTCCGGGGACTGACGTAGGTCGGGGTTTATCCCCGACAGGTTTTTCCGAACGAACCATGTCGGGCGTAAAGCCCGACCTACACTACGCGCAGCCGCGGTTTCCCACAAAACCGAATCCCCACCTGTCGCTGGCACGGCACTCGATGCCGCTCAGGCCAGCGACCAGGGTGCGCGCATGGCGCGGCGGCGGAGGCGGTTGGCCATGGCGTCGCCGATGAACTCCTCCTTCACGGGGTCCCAGCGCACTTTGCGGCCGAGGGCCATCGCGATGGTGCCGAGGTTGCACACCGTGGTCGTGCGGTGCGCGGTCTCGGCGTCGGCGATCGTGCCGCGGCGGGTGCGGATGGCGGAGAAGAAGTTGTCGTAGTGGTTGTCGCTCGACGGAAACTCCAGGCGTTTCCCGGCGGTCTGCATTTCGCGCAGCAGGTTCGGGTCGGAGGCGCTCATCTTCGCGTAGCCGATGTCGAGCCAGCCGCGTTCGCCGATGAAGCGGGCGGAGTTGTTGCCGCTGCCGTCGTGGCTGGTGTGGCAGCGCATCGTCATCCCGTTCGCATAGCGAAACGTGACGTCGATGGCCGTCGCCGTGGTGAACAGGCCGCTGCTCGGATAGTCGCCGTGGCCCTCGGCCTCAACGGGTCCGCTGCCGTCCATGTCGAGCGCCCACTGGCCGATGTCGAGGCAGTGCGCGCCGAGGTTGGTGATCTGGCCCGAGGCGTTGGCCGCGATGAAGCGGAAGTTGTAGTGGCCACGGGCTCCGGCTGCCAGGTCGCGCCCACGTGGCGGTTGTTGGGCCCGATGGGGCACTCGATGCGCTCCAGCCGGCCGAGCCCGCCGGTGCGCACGAAGGCGACGAGGTCGTGAAACCGCTTCATCGAGCGCTGCCAGGTGCCATGCTGCACGACGCGCCGGTATTTCTTCGCGGCAGCCACGAGCGCGCGGCCCTCCGCGATCGTGAGGGTCAGGGGTTTCTCAATATAGATGTCCTTGCCGTGGCGCATCGCGTCGATGCCGTTGATCGCGTGCCAGTGGTCGGGCGTGCAGATGTACACGGCGTCGATGTCGGGGCGGCGGTTGAGCTCGCGGAAATCGGCGTAGGCCTTGCAGTCGTTGCCGCCGTAGGTGCGGTTGACGCGGGCCGCGGCGGACTCGCGCCGCTCGCGGTCGACGTCGCAGATGCCGAGGATGCGCACGGAGTCGGCGTAGCCGAGGAGCGTGTCGAGGTGGCCGGTGGCGATGTTGCCGGCGCCGATCACGCCGATGGTGAGCTTGTTGCTCGGGGCGGTCTGGCCGAAAAGGCGCGACGGCAGGACCAGCGGCGCGGCGGCGGCGGCCGTCGCCACGGAGAGGCGGCCGACAAACTCGCGGCGGGTGACGGCGGGGGCGGGCGACGACGGAACGGTTCCGGCCTGGGGTGTAGGTGTCATAGTGATACGGGGGGGGCCGCGCGGTTTCATGAAGCGGCGAGAAATTCGAGGGCGCGCGCCGCGGCATCGCGGACGACGGCGGGCTCGGCGGGGTTGTCCTTGAGGGCGGTGAGCGCGGGCGAGGCGGCGCGGTCACCGCGGGCGGCGAGGCTGCCGATGAGGCCGGCCTTGGCGTCGCCGGTGAGGGCGCCGAGCGCGTCGCGGAGCACGGCATCGACCTCGGGCCCGGGAATCGCCTCGAGCGCGTAGCGCGCCGCATCAGCCGTCTTCGGGTCGCGCAGCAGGGGCGTCAGCGCGGCCGCGCTTTTGGCGGAGCCGACGAGCGCGAGCAGCTCGCAGAGAAACGCGCGGCCCGCCGCGGTGCAGTCGCGTGCGGCCAGTGCCGCGAGGAGCTGCGCCTCCAGTTTGGCGTGGCCCGCCGGCGCGGTCTGGACGACCTGCTGGTTGACGCTCCAGGCGAGGCTGCGGTCGGCCCCGTAGTCGAGGCTACCGCAGACTTCCCAGGGATCGGGGGTCATCGCGACGCCCTTGGCGTAGGATTTCGGGACCGGCGTGGAAGCGGGAACGGGGGCGGACGGGAGCGGGGAGGCCATGGGCGGGAGCGGGGTTGCGGACGTTGCGGGCACGGCGCGACCGGGCGGCGTGCCCACACCCAGCATGCACCGATTTTCCCCGGCGCGCTCGGCGTTAATTGAAAAATGTTGCGCAGCCGCTGGCGGGCGCCCGCAGCGCGGCTGCGCCTCGCCCGGCAAAAGATGCCCACCCGCCACGCAGAAATTGCGCAGCGAAAACCAAAACATGCGGCGCAGCCCGCGCGGCCGTGTGGCAACATGCGGCATGGCCTCTCTTTCCGACCGTATCCCCGAAAACGCCCCCGGTGCCTACTACGTGGACACCACGTGCATCGACTGCGACCAATGCCGCGTCCTCGCGGCCGATTTCTTCGCCCGCCAGGCTGAGACCGGACTTTCCGTTGTCACCCGGCAGCCCGCCACCCCCGAGGAG
This sequence comes from Verrucomicrobiota bacterium, assembly GCA_026398065.1. Lineage (GTDB taxonomy): Bacteria > Verrucomicrobiota > Verrucomicrobiia > Opitutales > Opitutaceae > GAS368. The sequence continues at coordinate 12,684 of JAPLTR010000259.1, forward strand.
ATCGCCCTCGTCGAGGAGGCGATGTCGTCCTGCGCCACCTCCTCCATCGGCAACGATGGGGCTTGAGCCATGGACGACCTCATCATCGGCATGGCTGGGTCGGGCGGCGACGGCATCGTCTCCGCCGGCGAGTCGCTCATCGGCGCCGCGGCGAAGGAGGGCTACTTCGCCATCTTGACCAAGAGCTTCGGCTCCCAGATCCGCGGTGGTGAGTCGTCCTGCCGGCTGCGTCTCGCCACGACGCCCGTGCTGAACCCGGGCGGCGCCCTCGATGTCGCGGTCGCGCTCAACTGGGAGGATTTTCTGAAATTCGGCGGCGAGCTGCCCGTCAACGGCGACACCGTCGTGATCTACGAGGAAAAGACCAAGGTCGCGCCCACCGCCCTTCCGCTCGGCGATGTCCAGCCCGCCGTGGTGCTCTGTGTGCCGATGGAGGCGATGGCGATGAAGTCCGCCGGGACGCTCCTCGCCAAAAACAATGTCGTGCTCGGCCTCCTCGCCGGATGGTTCGGGCTCGCGCAGGAAAGCATCCTCGCCGGCATCCGGAAGAAATTCGCCCGCAAGGGCGAGGCCGTGCTGCAGGGCAACGAGCGGGCGTTTGCCGCCGGCCTCGAATACGCCGCGCAGCATCCCATCAGCCCCGACTACCGGTTCGCCCCCGCGGCGCGCGGCGTCGCGGGCGGCAAGCGCGTGATCGCGGATGGCAACGAGCTTTGCGCGCAGGCGGCGCTCTTCGCCGGCTGCAAGTTCTTCGGCGGCTATCCCATCACGCCCGCCACCGAGATCATGCAGCATCTCCAGCGCGACATCTGGAAGCACGGGGGCTCGCTCCTCCAGGCCGAGGATGAGATCGCCGGGATCGGCGCCGCCGTCGGCGCGTCGTTCGCCGGCAAGAAGTCGATGACCGCCACCTCCGGCCCGGGCTTTTCCCTGAAAGCCGAAATGCTCGGCCTCGCGAGCGTGACCGAACTCCCGCTCGTGTGCGTCAACGTCCAGCGCGGTGGCCCCTCCACGGGCATGCCCACCAAGCGCGAGCAGTCGGACCTGTTCGCCGCGGTCTTTTCCGCGCACGGCGACAGCGTGCGGCCCGTGCTCGCCCCGGTGAGCGTGGCCGACATGTTTCCGATGACGGTCGAGGCGTTCAATATCGCCGAACAGTATCAGACACCCGTGATCCTCCTCTCGGATCAGGAGCTGGCGCAGCGCAAGGAGGTCATCGCCCCCGTCGACACCTCCGGGCTGCGCATCATCGACCGCCTCGCGCCCAACGCCGCGGAGCTCGAGCACTACACGCGTTTCCAGTTCACCTCCTCGGGCATCAGCCCGCTCAGCCATCCCGGCATGGCGGGCGGCAACTACCTCGCCGCCGGCATCGAGCACAACGAGCACGGCGCGCCCACCGCGAGCGGCGAGATGCACGCGCAGATGAACGACAAGCGGCTCAACAAGCTCCAGCCGCTGCACGACCGCCGCGACCTCTTCGTCACGGTCGGCGACGCCGATGCGACGCTCGGCCTGATCAGCTGGGGCAGCGTGGCCGGCATCGCGCTCGAGTCGCTCGAACTCGCGCGCGCCGAGGGCCTCAAGGTCCGCCTCCTCATCCCCAAGCTCATCTATCCGGTGGCCGAGCAGGTCTATGCGGAGTTCTTCGCCAACCTCGCCCGCTGCCTCGTCGTCGAGCAGTCCCACCAGGGCCAGCTCCACCGCCTCATCCGCATGTGGGTGGACACGCCGAAGGTCTTCACCGCGCTCGCGAAGAGCGGCGCCAATCCCATCGCCCCCGTCGACATCGTCACCGCCCTGCGCGCGATGGCCGGCGCGCCCCATCCGCTCTCGCGCCACGCCCACACCGACTTTCTGAATCCCCTATGATCACGCCCCACACCACCGGCACCGGCGTCGTCCCGCCCGCGGCGGCCCCCGCCCTGACCTCGAAGGATTTTCGCAGCGACCTGAAACCCATCTGGTGCCCGGGCTGCGGCGACTACGGCGTGCTCACGGCGCTCTATCGCGCGCTCGCCGCCATCGGGCGGCCGCCGCACGAGATCGCGTTTGTCTCCGGCATCGGCTGCTCGAGCCGCATCCCCGGCTACACGACCGCCTACGGCTTCAACACCGTGCACGGCCGCGCGCTGCCGATCGCGCAGGGCATCAAGATGGCCAACCCCGAGCTGCTCGTGGTGGTGGCGGGTGGCGACGGCGACGGCTTTTCCATCGGTGGCGGCCACGTGCCCCACGCGATCCGGCGCAATCCCGACCTCACGTACATCGTGATGGACAACCAGATTTACGGCCTCACCAAGGGCCAGGTCTCGCCGACCTCCGCGCGCGGCACCAAGAGCCCGACCTCCGTGTACGGCAGCATGGAGGAACCGGTGAACCCGCTCCTCTACGTGCTCGCCTACGGCGCGGGCTTCGTCGCGCAGGGCGTGCCGGCCGACATGGAGGGCCTCACGAAAATGATCGAGGAGGCGATCCGCTTCCCTGGCTTCGCGTTCGTCAACATCCAGTCGCCCTGCATCAGCTTCGGCGACCCGGAAAACCAGATGAAGGCGCAGAAGGCGAAGCTCCGCAAACTCGAGGCCGAGGGCCACGATCCCTCCAACCGGATCCGCGCGATGGAGCTGGCCCAGGAATACGGCCGCACCCTCTACACCGGGGTATTCTACCGCAACCCCAACCCGGCGCCCACCTACGACAGCCAGATCCGCGCCCTGCAAAAGCAGCAGATGGAGCCGCCGCCGGTGGGCTGAGGCGGCAGGGGAAGAAGCTTCAGGCCGGCTTGGTCGCGATCGTCACGTAGCGCCCGTGGATGTCGCGGTGCATGCCCTTGCTCCATGAGCCGAGATCGTAGGTGACGTAAATGCGGTTGTCGGTCGGCGTCTCCTCGACGGCCATGTAGTGCGTCGTCATCACCCCGGAGGTCATCCGGACGACATTGCTCCACGTCTCGCCGTGGTCGCGGCTGATCGCGAGGTAGTTGCCGTTCCAGGGATGGCGCGGATCGACCCAGCAACCCTTCTGCGGGATGCGCACCCCAAAGGCCGCGACGAGCAAGCCGCTCCGCAGTTCGATCAGATCGGGGTCGACCACGGCGCCGCGCAGTTCGTCGGGATTGGCTTCGTCGAGCAGGCCTTTGCGCCCGCGGATGCGGCGAAACATGTCCACCCAGAGTTCCGTGCGGTTGATGTCGAGGTTCGCGAACACGCGCGGGCGCGCGGGCGTCCATGTCAGGCCGGTGTCGTCGGACACGGCCTCATAGAGCTCGCGGCCGGTGCGCATGAAGCAGATCAGGCGGCCGGCCTTCGGCCCCTGGCTCACGCGCGCGAGCACGGGCTCGCCCGGGCCTTCGGTGCCCACCGTGGGAGCCACCGCGACGGTCGAGACGAGTTTCCAATGCCGGCCGCGGTCGCTGGAGCGCGCGAGGAGCACGCGGGACTTGATCATGCGGGGCTCGTAGGTGCTCGGCGTGGAATCGCCCTCCAGCCAGCCGTAGTAGGTCGTGAGCAGGTCGCCGCTCGGCAGCTCGATGATCCGCCGGTGGAGCCGCTGGGCCTCGTGCGGCCGGCCGCCATCGTCCTTCGAGGGATAGATCGCGCCGGGCAGGTCGAACGGCACATCGATCGGCCCCTGCACCGTGCGCCAGTCGTCGGACGACGTGTAGAGCTGGCCCGACGCCTCGCCGGGCTTCGCGCCCTTGGTGATGTAGGTGTCGAGGGCGAGGATGGTGCCGTCGCGCAACTGCACGATGCCCCCCTCGAGGTTGACCCCGTTCTCGCCGGGCGCGAGCGGCAGGCGCGTCCACGTCTCGCCGCCATCGCGCGAGATCACCGTGCCGAGGGCATAGGGATAGTGCATGCGCGGGGTGTCCGCCGGCTTCTCCGGCAACTGCCCCTGCACGAGGATCGCGCCCGACTTCATGACCAGCATCGAGGGCTGCAACCCGCCCGCGAGCACCAGCCGCTCCGGGGTGAACTCCAGCCGCAGGCGCCCGTCCGCCTCCACCATCACCGGGAGATTGGGCACGAACTTCCTCGGCTCCGTCGTCGCGCCCGCGGGCGAGGGCGCCGGTGGTTTGGCCGCGCCCGCCGCGCCCTCCGCCGCCCCGAGGCCGGCGCCCGCGAGGGGCAGCGCGGCCGAGAGAGTCGCGGTCCGTTTCAGAAAGCTGCGGCGGGTGGTATTCATTTTTAAATTACAGGACGGTCACAACTTGAAGGCGGCGGAGAACTGCACGTTGCGCGGGAGGCTGGGATCGATCGCGAAGGCGTGCTGGAAGCCGACCGCGAAGAACTCGTTGAAGAGATTGTTCACCGTGAGCTTGAACGTCAGGCGCTTGGTCGCCTTGTAGTCGATGAAGAGCGAGGCCATGGTGCCGTCCTTCAGCTTGATGTAGGGCAGGCCGCCCGGCGAGCCGTTGGTCGGGAGCGCCGAGCCGTCGGGCAGGAGGAAATTCGGCGCCGCGGTCGTGCCACCGCCCGCGATGCGGTTGAAGAACCGGTTGACCCCGCCGCCGATCGCGAAGCGCTTCAGCGCGTCCGACTGGAATTCGTAGCGCGTGAACAGATTCCACGACCCGGTGTTGGTGACGGGGAGGTTGCCGTTGCCGTAGCCGTCCTTGACCGTGTGTTTGTCGTAGCCGGCCACGAGCTGCCACTGGCGCAGGGGGCGCAGGGTGAGCGTCAGGTCCGCGCCGCGCGTGATCTGCTTGCCGATGAGGACGACGTAGTTTTGCCCGGTGATGGGCGAGGCCGTGCCGGCCGAAACGCCGACATTGGTGAGCTGGTTGTCGAAGAAGCCGAGCGTCGCGGAGAAGCGGCCCTGCCAGAGGTCCGTCTTGACGCCGACCTCCTTGAGCTTGCCGTCCTGCGGCGGCGTGATCGTGCCGTCGATGAGGCGGCTGGTCTGGACCACGATCGTGCTCGATTCGATGCCGTAGAGGACGACCTCCTTCGTGAGATTGAACACGGCACCCACGCGGTGGAGCAGGCGGTTCTGCCGCTGGATGCTCGTCGCGGTCAGCGTGGCGGGCGTGGGGATGGTGACGTTCTCGGTCTCGTTGTATTGGTTGAACTGCGACAGGCTCGCCGTGAGTGTGAGCCGCTCGGGGAGGATCTCGGCCTTCTGCTGGTAAAACGCGTTGGTCTGCTGCGAGAGCGTCTTGGTGCCGCGGGTGCCGGGGGTCGGGAGGATGGGATAGTAGCCGGCTTCCTGGCGGACGACGATGCGGTCCATCATGGGATTGTCGAAGGGCACGGCCAGCACCGACGCACTCACGGCGCGGCCGACGCCGCGCGCGGCGTTGTCGGTGCCGAAGGTCGGGTCGCTCGGGAAGTAGTTGGGATACGTCGTCGTGTCGTTGATCAGCGCGCCGAAGAACGACTCCAGCTTGCGGCCGAAGACCGTGTACTTGCCGATCACGGCGAAATCGCCGACGTAGATTTTCTGGCCGAGGCGGTTCCAGCGCGCGGCGAAACGCGTCTCGCGGTTCTTCCAGTCGACCTGGTTGCCGAGCATCACACCCTGGCTGTAGCTGTTGCGGTTGAAGGTGCCGCGAGCCTGGAGGTCCCAGCCGGGAAAGAGCCGCTGGAGCACCTGCGAGCGGATGTTCTGGTCGACGCGCTTCACGCGCATGTTGGCCGGCTGGTAGTCCTCGTCGCGGCCGGCGCCAGCAAAGGGCAGGCCGTCGGGCGTGAGGAAATTATTCCGGTGCGGGATCATCTTCGTGATCTGATAGGAGCCGTTCAGGCGCACCGTGGTCTCGGGCCGCCGCATCTCGAAGGCGAGGTAGGCGACGTCGCGGTCGTTGTCGGAATTCTTGAAAAACGTCTTCCCGTCCTGATGCGCCCCGTCGAAGCGGTAGGCGAACTTCGAGGCGCCGACCTGCCCGATCGGGCCGGTCACGTCGACCTCGCCGCGGAGCAGGCCGTACTGGTCGGCGGTCACGCGGAGGGTGCCGCTGCGCACGTGCTGCGGGACGCGGGTGTTTTTCTGGATCATGCCGCCCAGGGAGGACTGGAGGCCGTAGAGCACCGCGGTGGGGCCGCGCACCACCGTGATCGAGTCCGTCATCGACGAGTCAAAGGTCGGGCCCTGCGCCTGGCCGTCGCCGGAGCCGTCGGTGAGCATGTTGACGCGGGTGCCGCGCACCATCGCGGTGTCGCCCTGGAAGACGTTGCCGACGCCCGTGTAGTTGAGCACGTCGGAGAGATTGCCGCTGCCGAGGTCGTCGATCATGTCGCGCGTGATCACGGTGACCGACTGCGGGATCTCCATGATCTTCTCGTCGGTCTTCAGCGCATTGGCGGTGTTGCCGAGATTGTAGCCCTTGTCCTGCGTCATCACGACCTCGAAGGCCGACATGAGCAGCGGCTCCTCCTCGGGGGGCTTGGCGGTGGCGGAGGGGGCCGGGGCGGTCTGGGCCGGGAGCGAAACCGAGGCGAGCAATAGCGCGAAGCCGACAACTCCGCGCGAAACAGTCAGGAACGACAGGCAGTGTTTCATGGTGAGGGGAAAATCTCGGGCAAGGGGGGACCGTGATTTGTATACACTTGGATATCTTGTGATTTTAAGCGTCAACCCAAATCGTCCGGGTCGGGGAAAATTGGCCGGGCGACGGTCCAGCGGCATTTCAGGCAATGCCCCCGCGCGCCCCCGTCAACCGCGCGCGCCTTCGCCCCGCGCCGGCCGCCGCCGGACTCCTTGCCTGGACCGGGAGCGGACGCAGACTCCAAGTCAAAATACCTGTGTATACCTATTTGCGAATTCTGACCGGGCGGCGCGACGCTCCCGCCCACGTGCGTTCTGCCCTGGTCCGCCAGCCGCCCGAGCTACTTCGCCCGATAGAGCCCCAGCTCGGCAGAGGTGAAATCGCACTGCGCGCGGGGCGCGTCGGCATTCTTCACCCGGAGCGTGTTGACGCCAAACTTCAGCGCGCCGACCGGCACGGTGAAAAACACCACGTGGTCCGCCTTCGGTGCCGTGGCGTTCTTCGCCATCGGCGGGAAGAGTTCGGTCTCTCCAGGGCGGGCGGGCTCCAGGGCCACGCCGTTGACCCACGCCTCGATGTGCCGCCCGGCGCTCGCGACCCTGGTCTCGAAGCGGAGCGCGGCCCGCTGGAAACCGCCGGGCAGCGCGTCGGCCACAAAGACCTGGAAGGTCGTTTCATCCCTCGCCGGGAAGATCTTCCCGAACATCGTGTTCGCCGTCGGATAGGTCGTGTAGTCCTTGTCCGCGGGCAGGAGCCGCGCGGGGTCCTTGCAGCGGACGAGCAGTTCGGACCTGAGCTCCTCCAGCTCGCGCGGCGGGATGCAGTAGGTGTTGAAAAAGCTCACGCCATCGGCGCCGCGCTCGAGAAAGCTCAGGGTCGCCGCCCGGTAGGTCGGGGCCGTGACGTAGCGGCGCTCGTCGGCGTTGTGCCCCATGCCGGCCAGCTGGAGGTGCACGAAATTCAGCTCGCCAAACACGCGGGCCCGCCCGGGCGCGGCAACGAAGCCTTCGAGTCCCACGTCGGCGGTCTGGATGTAGCTCGACGAGACCACGAGGTCGTCGATCCAGCCCGCCGCCTTCCAGGCGAGCACATCCGCGCCGATGGCGGCGGTGGCCCCGACCGTGTGGAGCGTCCGGATCCCAAGGCGGAGGTGCTGGTGGCGGGCAGCCCCGACGCGGTCGAGCATCTCGCGGATGCGCCGGACGTGCGCGGTCATCACCGCCCGGCCCTCGGCGAGATCGCGGTCGTGAAAGAACCGCGGCGCACGCTGAAAATCGAGCTCCACGCCGTCGACGTCGTAGCCCGTGCAGATCTCCTCCAGCACCGCGAAATAGAAATCGCGCACCTCCGGTATCAAATAATTGAGTACGCGCGCCGTGTCGGACAGGGCGTAGGGCTTCGGGTCGTCGCCGAGCCGCCACGCGGGATGCGCGCGCCAGAAATTGTTGTGCGTCGGAAACTCCTCCTGGTGGACGTAGTGGTTGTCGTTCATCCGGAAGCTCACGATGAAGCGCTTCTTCAGGGCCCGGGTGGCCGCCAGCGCCTCCCGCAGCGGGTCGCCGCCGGCCTGGAGGTTGGCCACCATCTTCCGCCAGGCGGGATAGGCCGCCGCGTCCCGCGGAAACTTGTCGGGCTCCCGCCAAGTGAGGTCCACTTTCGAGGGAAAATTATAAAACCGCCAGCCGCTCGCGCAGCAGACCACCGTGTCCACGTCGGTGCCGGCGAGCGGACCGAACTGGCGGGCGAGCGTGGACGGGGTGGTGACGCCCAGCAGTTCCGTGTAGTAACGGCAGCCCATCCCCTCCACCCTGGCCGCGGTGACGGTGGGGGTCTGGCTGGTCGAAAATCCGTCAGCCGCGGGCACCCGCCCGACCGCCGCGGCCCAGACAATCCCTCCGACCGCGAGGTGGCGGCGCAGGAGGCGGGGAAGGCGGATAGCAGGGTGCATCGGCAGGGTCGGTCCGGGCAGGAGACGCGCCCCGCGCGAAGAAATTACCCGGAGATGGCCCGGGCGACGATCAGCACAACGACAAGGAGCACGGCGCCGACGACCACGGCGATCGCGAGGCCGTTGGTCTTGTGCTCCTCGGCCTCACGCTGGACGTCATGGCGGTGGGTGCGGCGAGACATGGGCCCACGGTAGCACACTTTGCGGCTGTCGTCTGCGCATCCTTTGTCCCATCGCGCGCAAAAGGGGCGCGGCGGCGGACTGATGCACCGCAGCAGGCCCGTTACCGATTCGCCGGGCGGACGTCTACGTTGTCGCGCCGCGTGCCGGGATGCCTTTGGATGGTTCGACCCGCCGGTTCACGCTCCGCTTCCGCTTACCACCCCTCCGCCATGAACTTCCCCCGTACCCTCCGCCTGCTCGTCCTCGCCCTGGGCGCCCTGCCCTGCGCGGCGCCCGCCCTCGACCTGCATGTTTCTCCCTCGGGCAACGACGCTTGGTCGGGCCGGCTCGCGCAGCCCAACGCCGCGAAGAGCGACGGCCCTCTCGCCTCGCTCGACGGCGCACGGCTCGCGGTGAAAAAACTCCCCCGCCCGCTCGCCGAACCGGTGCATGTGATCTTTGCCGCGGGCACCTACCGCCTCGCCCGGGCGGTGGCCTTCGACGCCGCCGACTCCGGCGAAGACGGCCGCCCGGTTTCGTACGAGGCCGCCCCCGGCGCCGACGTCGTGATCTCCGGCGGGCAAACACTGCCGCGCTTCACGGCCGCGAAGGACGGGCGCTGGGAACTGAACGTCGATGTCGCCACCGGCGCCGGGCGTTTCGAACAGCTCTGGGTCGGCGACCGCCGCGCCATGCGCGCCCGCTCCGTCAACCAGGGCTACCACTTCCTCCGCAACCTTGAGGAGGAAAAGCGCGTGACCTCCGCGCCGGGTGGCGAGGCTTACGAGCAGACTCTCCGCCTCGCGCCCGCGGACCTCGCCGCCTTCCGCGGCGCCTCGCCGGCCGACACGAAGGACGTCGTCATCGCGCTCTACCACAAATGGGACAACACCCGGCGGCGCGTGGAGTCCGTCGACCCCGACCGCGGCCTCCTCGTCATCCGCGGTGGCGCGGTCAAGCCCCACAACACCCTCGATCACAACACCGGCTTCATCCTCGAAAATCTCCCCGCCTTCCTCGACGAGCCCGGCGAGTGGTTTCTCTCCCGCGAGGGCCGGCTTACCTACCTGCCCCGCCCGGGCGAGTCGATCGCCCAGACCACGGCGACCGCGCCGGTCGCGGAAAAATTCCTCACGCTCACCGGCGACGCGACGCGCCCCGTGCAGTTCCTCCGCTTCGCCGGTCTGAAGTTCCGCCACGCGAAGGGTGTCGCGTCCACCGCGACCTTCGAGGCCAACCAGGCGGCCGTCCGCAGCGTCGACGGCGTCGTCACGCTCGCGCATGCGCAGAAGGTCAGCTTCGCGGGCTGCGAGGTCGCGCACTTTGGCAGCTACGGTTTCTCGCTGCAGCAGGGTTGCCGCGAGGTGGCGGTCGAGCAGTGCCTCATCACCGACATGGGCGCCGGCGGCCTCAAGGTCGGCACGCTGAACGACGAGCCGAAGCCCGAAAACCACGTGAGCCACAATCGCGTTTACAACAATATCATTCGGGACGGCGGCCTGATCTACCCCTGCGCCGTCGGCCTCTGGATCGGATCCTCCTCCGACAACGAGGTCACGCACAACGAAATCTCCGACCTCTACTATTCCGCGATCTCCGTCGGCTGGCGCTGGGGCTACGCGCCGAGCAACGCCAAGCGCAACCGGATCGAACGAAACCACCTCCACCACCTCGGCCAGGGTCTCCTGAGCGACATGGGCGGCGTCTACACCCTCGGCCCTTCCGAGGGCACGAGCGTCAGCCACAATCTCATCCACGATGTGACGTGTTTCAGCTATGGCGGCTGGGGACTCTACACCGACGAGGGCAGCACGGGCATCGTGATGGAGGGCAACGTCACCTACAACACGACCGACGGCGGCTTCCATCAGCACTACGGCAAGGAGAACATCATTCGAAACAACATCTTCGCCTTCTCCAGCGAGGTGCAGGTGAAGCGCACGCGCGCCGAGGAGCACCGCTCGTTCACGTTTGAGCAGAACCTGGTCGTGTTCGACCGCGGCGAACTGCTCGGGGGCAACTGGGCCGGCACGACGGCCAACGTGCTCCTCCAGCGCAACCTCTACTGGGATTATTCGGGCCGACCCCTGGCCTTCACCGCCAAGAAGCTCTCCTTCGCCGCGTGGCAGCAAACCGGTCAGGACACGGGCTCGGTCGTCGCCGATCCGCTTTTCGAAAACGCGGCGGCACACGACTTCCGCCTCAAGCCCGGCTCTCCCGCCCTCGCGCTCGGCTTTAAGCCCATCGACGTCTCGACGATGGGCGTCACCGGCGACGCGGCGTGGCGGAAACTCGCGGCGACCTTTGACCGGCCGCCCGCCCTGCCGCGCCCCGCCAAGCCGGTCGCCCCCGCGCTGAACATCCGCGAGACCTTCGAGGGCCGCATCAGCAACGTGAAGTTCCCCTTCCCCCACGCGCAGGGCTCGTTGAGCGAGCGCAAGCCCGGGCAGCCTTCGCCCGGCGACTCGCTCAACCTCACCGGCACGCAGAAATCCGAAGGCCGGCAAAGCCTGCTCTTCCTCGACGCCCCGGGCCTGCCGGCGACGCATTTTCCGATGCTCACGTTTCACCCCAACCACCAGACGGGGACCTCGACCGTGAGCTTCGATCTCTACCTGGAGCCGAAGGCGGTCTTCGTCCACGAATGGCGCGACCGGGCCACGCCGTACCAGGCGGGCCCGTCGTTCCGCATCAAGGACGGCAAGCTCAGCGGCGTGAAGGACCTCGCGGGCGACATCCCGCTCCAGCGCTGGGTGCATTTCGAGCTCGTCGCCGAACTGGGCGCCGCGAGCCCGGGCCGCTGGCTGCTCCGCGTCACGCCCGCCGGCCAGGCCACGCAGGAATACAAGAACCTCCCCTTCCGCAGCGCGGCAATGAAGACCCTCGACTGGGTGGGCTTCATCAGCGCGGCCAACGAGAAAACCGAGTTTTATTTGGACAACCTCGCGATCACGACGACGGACCCGAACCGGTGACCCCGGGCGTATTCGGCGCCGAGCCCGCACAGCCCCAGCGCGCCGGATATCCATATCCCCGAGAAGCCGGGCTCATTTCCCCGCACCTGCGCGGTGGCCGCGCTTGACTCCGGGGCCCGGCCCGGTGGCGTTCAAGCTGATGAAACCCACCCCGCTTCGCACCCTCCTCTCTCTCGTCGCCCTGCTGGCGGCCGGCTCCGTGGCCCGGGCCGCCAACGAACTGCCCGCCGACTGTTTCGAAAACGGTTTCGCCATCGGCGTGCAGGCCTACACCTTCAAGGAATACTCCGCCTTCGAAGCCATCGCCAAGGCCAAGCAGGCGGGCGCAAAACTCATCGAGTTTTATCCCGGCCAGAAGCTCCGCCCCGATTCGCCCAAGGGCGAGGTGCTCAGCCACACGATGAGCGACGAACTCGTCAAGGCCGTGAAGGCCGAATGCGCGAAGGCCGGCATCCGCCCCGTCAACTACGGGGTCGTCGCCGCCAAGAGCGCCGCCGATGTCCGCGCCATCATGGAGTTTGCCCGCAAGCTGGAGCTGTACTCGGTCTGCACCGAATCCACCGAGCAGGTCGTCGAGTGGGAGAAGGCCGCGAAGGAATTCGATATCCGCGTGGCGTTCCACGAGCACGGCGGCTCGATGTCCAAGCCTGCCTACAAGGTCTGGCATCCCCTCTACATCCTCGGCGTGGTGGAGAGCCGCGACCAGCGCCTCGGCGCCTGCGCCGACATCGGCCACTGGTGCACCTCCGGCCTCGTGCCAGTCGAGTGCATGCGCATCCTGAAGGGCCGCATCATCAGCATGCATTTCAAGGACAAGGCCGCCAACGGGGCCGCCCCCGTCGTCGTCGCCGGCAAGGGCGTGGTCGACACCGCCGCCTGCCTCACGGAACTCAAGGCCCAGAAATTCACCGGCCACATCTCCATCGAGCACGAAAACGACTGGAAGGACAACGTTCCCCAGGTCCGCGAAGACGTGGAGTACATCAAAGCCCACGGGAAAAAGTAAGCGGCGACAAACGCAGCCGAATCCGTCCCCCGCATCGCGCAACCCGCTTCAGCGGAGCCCGAGGACGTCTGCCCTCCGTAGTCAGGAAAAGGTTTCAAGCCGCTTGCGCCAGACGGCGGCAAGCGGCTGCCAGTCGAGCATATCACCAGCCCGCAGGGCGGAAAAATAGGTCGGCTCGTCGGCTGCCGTCGTCGGGACTAGGTCGACGGGCGGAAGTTCAAGACGACGGAGGAGTTCGCGCAGGAGGAGGCGGGTCACCCGACCGTTAAAATCCCGGAAGGGGTGGATGGTCAGAAGACGCCCTTCGGCGAACGCCAGGGTTTCGAGCAGCAGATCGTCCGTGAGCGCGCCGAGCCTCGCGTCGAGGTCGTCGGCGTACAGGCGGACGAGCAGGGCGATCTCGTGCGGCGGTGGCGGTTCGTGGGCCCCCACCTGCACGGGCACCGTCCGCCATTGTCCCGCCCATGCAGGCACGAGGTCGCCGGCGATGGCCGCGTGCAACTCGCCGATAAAATCGCCGTCCAGGGCCCGGGCGTGGAAATCGCCCGCGGCGATCCGCTGTTCGACGCCCAGCACCCGCTCAGCCAGCAGCGGCGCGAGCTGCGCGTAGGTCAGGAGGCCGCGCGTCGTTTCGACAGTACGGGTGGCGTGGCCTGGAGGTGTCGTGCTTTCAGCCATGATTCATCCACCGGCTCTTTCTCGAAGGCCATCGACAACGCGACCTGCCGGGGCACGCGCTGCCACCGCACGTCGAGCCGCGCGGCTTCCGGCAGTTGGCGCCAGCGGTGGACGATGTCGATCCAGTTCACGACGACCACCATGGCGTTTGAATTGAGTCCGTGCAAGCGAGGTCTTGCTGACGCGCGGACATGGGTTTCGCAGTAGTCCCGGACGCTCGCCGAGCCGAATACCGATAGCCCCTAGCTTCAGCCTGCCGACCAACCGTTGCGCTAACAACCGAGCAATCGACCCAAACAACAGGATCTACACCCCCGGACCAAACGCCCGCTGAAACAGCGGCGGGACGACGCGCTCCAGTTCCGCGACCACGGTCGTGGCCACATCGAACGCCGGCGCGCCCCGGTCGAACTTCGACTGGAGATCATAGGCCATCACCTCGAGGGGATTCGTGCGGTAGCCGCCGCTGAGCAAGTGGCCGAGCGCATACGCCGTGATGAATCGCTCGGGGCCGAGGTGCTGCCACTGGACCACGTGCACGAGTTCGTGGAAGTGCAGCGACTCGTCGTCCTCGTAGCCCGCGCGCACAAAGAAGGACGACAGGTAGGTGATGCCCGCCGCATCCATCCGCTCAAATTCGGTGAAGCCCTCCAGCCCGAGCGCCATCAACGGCGGCGTGGGCACGTGCTCCACCACGATCACGTGGGCGGAGGCCAGCAGCGACCCCGAGTAATACGAGCCCAGCCGCGCGAAGCCGCAGTCAGCGACCGGACGCGCTTTGCCCGCGTGGGCGGCCAGCACGTGGTCGATCCACGCGCGCACCATCGGCAGTCGTTGCTGGAGGGCTTGGAAGCTCATGGGGTGGGCGGGTGGCCGAGTGGAAACGGGCGGCTCGTCACTGACAACCGCGATCCCCCCCTGCCCGGTCCAGACGACCGCGGGCCGGACGGCGTGTTCCCCGCCGCCGCGCAATCGCCCCGGCGCTTCGTCGTCGCGTCGCTGTGTCCCGGCGTCGCTGTGTCGCGACGGGGCGGGAAGAGATTCAGCGCGGGGGGCCGGCCTCGGCGAGCGCGGCTTTCAGTTCGCGCAGATAGGCCCCTTCGGGATCGCCGCGCGTCGGCATCAGATAACCGCCCTCGCCGATCTCGTTCCACGCGTAGAGCAGCGCGAGGCGCTCGGCGGTGATTTCGTTGGGATGGGTGTTCATCCACGCGAGGAGGTCGCGCACGTGCTGTCCGAACAGCGCGGGCGTGCGTCCCGTATAATAAAAACTTCCGCGCTCGGCGGTTTCCCACGGACGACGGTCCCAGCCGACGATCCCAACGGGAATGTGGCGTTGCTCGGCCGTGCCTTTCCACGTGACGCGGTGGTTCTCCATCACCTGCGTGAAGGCAAACTCCTTCCAGCCCTTCATGTAGCCGCCCGCCGCATTGTAGCGGGTGCTCACCGCAAACGGCGGCGGGAGATTCACGCCGCAGCCGGCAAACGTCACCCCCGGCAATCCCGCGGCCCGCGCCGCCGCCTCGACCGCGGCCATGCCCTCCGGGAGCGCGTCCTTGGGATTGAAGAGGATGATCAGGGGCTTGCCGCCCACCGTGACCGCGAGCGGATGGCGCAGGTACGGCAGCCAGTCCTCGGCCGCCTCGCGCCAACGTGCGAGCGTGGTGAGTTGGTAGGAATCGTGGTTGGCAATGAGGAGGCAGAACTGCAGCCGCTCGCGGTTGGGCGCCGCGAGAAACAGGCGCAGCCCCGTGTGCTTCGGATCCTCGGCCACGGCCTGCGGCGTCGGCCGGAAATACCAGCAGAAGGCCCAGAACGCGAGGCCGTGGTCCGCCGCGAGGTCGATCTGCCGCCGCATGATCTCGGGCTGGTCGGCGCGCCAGCCCCAGAGCGGCTCACGGTCGGCGTACTGCTCGGCCAACGCCTTGGTCAGGTGGGTGGGTGCGCCCTTCGCCCAGGGCTGCGCCGGATCGCCGTCCGCCTTGTTGCGGCCGGACCAGCCGTCGAAGAAATAGGCCCCCAGTTTTACCGGCGGCTCGGCGGGCGCGGCACGGACCACGCCCAGCAGTGCGGCGGCGGCGAGCATCAGAGGAAGGCCGCAGGCGATCGCGCCCGAACGGTGGAGAACGGATCTGAACGGATCTGGTTTGCATTGGAGGAGGGGTAAAATCGGTGGCTCGTGCGGCAGGTCGCTCACCCGCGCCACCCGCGGCACGACAAGCTGTAGCCCACGCCACTCCCATGACGACGCAGATAGGCTCCGGACCACGTCCGGGGCGGAAGTATTAGGGTTCGCGCACGCTCCGGTGAACGCAGCTATCCACCCGCCGCCGGCCCCATAAGGGAGCGACCGCGGTGCCGTGAGATTCTCTACATTGGGCGCCGTCGCGCGGCTCCGACCCCGCGCCGCCGTATCCGCGTCACCCGCGCGGCGTCATGACGGGGTGAACCCCTCGTCGCGCTTCCTCTGTCTGATCGCCGCCGCCGTCGCCCTGCTGGCCGGTCCCGTTCGCGCCGCCCTTCCCTCCGCCGGCCTCGCCGGACACTGGCGCTTTGACACCGTGACCGGAGACCGCATCGCCGACCGCTCACCCAGCGGCAATGCCCTCGTGCTGGAGCAGCCCGCCTTTCACGCCGAACTCGGCGCGACGCGCAGCCTGGACTGCGATGGCTTCGAGGTCGGCGGCCGGCTCGACGAGCGCACGCCCCTGCAGTTCGCCGAAGGACTGACCCTCGCGATCTGGGTCTACCCCGTCCGAGCCCGCGGCCACGAGCCGCTCAGTGGGCGGCCCAATCCCACCCCCAGTTGGACCACACCGGTCACCGGACTCTACCTCTCCGATGCGCGCCCGGTCTTCGGGCTGTTTGGGAACGGCAAGAAACTGCTCCTGGAGGGCCCGGAACTGCCGCTCCGCAGCTGGTCCCTCGTCACCGTCACCCTCGACGGCCGGCAGGCGACGCTGTGGATCAACGGCGCCAAAGTCGCCGAGGCTGCGCAGGCGTTCGCGGTGCCACCCGCCGGCGGGCAACCCTGGCTGTTCGGCCGCTCACAGAGCCAGTATTTTCGCGGCCGGCTCGGCGAAACCCTCCTCTGGTCGCGCGCGCTCACCTCCGCCGAGATCGCCGCCGTGCACACCGAAACGGCCGCCGGCTATCCCCGTTCCGCCGCCGCCACGCCGTGGCACGACCGCTTCGTCGCGGTCGAGTCACCCGGCACCCGCGCCACCGGCACCTGGCGCTCCCGACCCACGCGCACCCTGGCGGGTCTCGAAGGCTACACCCACCCCACGCCTCCGCCCACCGACCGCTGGGGCGGTCGCACCGACCGGCCCGCGCTGAAGGCCAGCGGCTTCTTCCGCACCGAACAACTCGGCGACCGGTGGTGGCTGGTCACCCCCGAGGGCCATCTCTACTGGAACGTCGGCGTGAACTCCGTCCGCGGGCCCCGCCAGACGCCGCCCGTCGCGCCCGAAGCCTTCGCCGTCACCGCCACCCGCGAACTGCGCGAACTCGGTTTCAACGGCCTCGGCAACGGCGGTTCGCCCGCGCTCCAGACGACCCCGCAGGCGCTCCCGTGGTCCGTCCGCCTCAACTTTCTCGCGAGCTTCGCGCAGGCGAACAAGCAGACCTACGCCACCAGCGGGCACACCGGCTTCACCGAGCAGTGCATCCCCGTGTTTCACCCCGATTTCCCCGCGTGGGCGCGGAAACACGCCGCCGCGCTCGCCGCCACCGTCGACGATCCATCGGTAATTGGCATCTTCACCGACAACGAACTGCAGTGCCCGATCGACCTGCTCGACCGCCACCTGCGTCTGTCCGCGGAGGATCCCTACCTCCGCCACGGGCGCGCCGCCGCGCTCGCGTGGCTGGCCGCCCGCGGCCGACCCGCCGATCCGGCACAGCTTACGCAGAAGGACCGCTGCCAGTTCATCGCGCACGTCTTCGCCACCTACACGCACCTCGTCCACGACGCCATCCGTGCCGTCGACACCCACCACCTCATCCTCGGCCCCCGCTTCAACGAGCACCGCGGCCAGTTTGAAAACCCGTGGTTCTGGCCCGCCGTCGGCCCGTGGATCGACGTCGCCGCGGTCAACTACTACGTCCTCTGGGGCCCGCAGACGGAGGACATCCGGGCGTGGAGCGCCGCCCTGCAACGGCCCGTGATGCTCACCGAATGGTATTCAAAAGCCCAGGACGCACCCGGCCTCGCCAACACCAACGGCGCCGGCTGGCTCGTCCGCACGCAGACCGACCGCGCCCGCTACTACCAGCATTTCTCCCTCGCCGCCTTCGAGACGCCCGCGCTGGTCGGCTTTCACTACTTCAAGTACATGGATGACGGCTCCGACTCGGTCGCCCTCGATTCCGCCGGCGGGGCCAACAAGGGCCTCTACCACGCCGACGGCACCCCGTGGACCGAACTCATCGAGGCCGCCCGCGCCACCAACCGCGCGGTCTATCCGCTCATCGACCTCTTCGACGCCCGCCGCAAGAGCACGCCCGCCGTGGCACGTTGAGCTAAACGAAAGTCTACCCTCAGTCACGCGGGCGCTCATTCAGGAGGCCGGCCGGCCAGCCAGGCCGCCTGCTCGCAGGCGCTTCGTCCGCCCGCCCGCCGCCTCCGTCAGCCGCTCAGAGCTGCTTGATCAGCACGTCCTTGAACTCGACCGGGTCGTTGTGCCCGGCGAAGCCGAAGAAGCCGCTCTTCCGGTCCTTGCCCGGGTGCGCCGAGTTGGCCATCACCTTGGTCATGTCCACGGTGGCAACATCGCCGTCAAGGATGACCGTGCCGTTGAGCTCCACCTTGATGCGCGAGCCCTGGACGGTGACCTCCTCGAAGTTCCACTCGCCGATCGGGTGCTGGTAACCGCGCGCCGCCGCGATCATGCCGTAGACCGAGCCATGCGCCTGGCGCGGGTCGATCTTCCCCTTCACCTTCTCGTAATTGTCGTCGAGGATCTGGGATTCGGTCATGCCGTCATAGGCGGTGTTCCCCTTGCCGGGGTAGCGGATCGCGAGGCCGTTGTTGCCGCCGGGCGGCAGCTTGAACATCACACGCGCCTGAAAGTCCGCGAGTTCCTTGTTCCAGTAGATCGTGCCACCCTTCTTCTCCTGCCAGACGATCACACCGTCCTTCACCTTCACTGCGTCGAGCGGACCGGCCCAGCCGTCCATGTTTTTTCCATTAAAGATCGGCTGGTAGCCCTCGGCGCCCTTCGCCGCGAGGAGGCGTGACGCCTCCTCGGAACCGATTTCACGAATGGCAATGTTTTTCCACGTCGTGCCGCCGTCATGCGTCTGGAGCTCGATCGGACCGCGCACCGGGATCGGGCGGCGCTGCTGCGCCGGGAGCTTGGCATCGTAATAGTTTTCAAGGAGCGCGTGGTCGACGACCAGCTTGCCATTGAGCCACACGCTCACGCGGCTGCCGATCATGACGATGCGAAACCGGTTCCACTGCCCCGCGGGCTGGTCGGCCTTCACGAGCGGGTCGCGGCCGGGCGAGGTCTTCGCATTGTTCCAGAGGCCGCCCGAACCCTTGGCCGAGCCGTTGTTGTTGGGATCTTTCATCGCCGGGTCCCAGATCTGCACCTGCGGCACGCCGCGCAGATAGATGCCCGAGTCCGTCGCCGGCTTGATCTTCCACTCGGCGAGCAGCTCGAAATTGCCGTAGTCCTTTTCCGTCGTGAGATAGGCGCCCTTGCCGTCATTGACGAGTTCGCCGCCGACGACGGTCCAGTGGGGTTTGCCGTCGTCCGTCTTGAGCTTGGCGTTCCACTTGGCGATCAGCGCCGCGCGCTCCGCCTCGGGGAGCTCGAGCAGCTTGCGGTGGTCGTAGGTGTCGCCGCCGCGCCACCCGGAGAGATCCTTGCCATTGAACAACGCCGTGAACCCCGCCGGCGGCTCTTCCGCACGCACGTGGCTGAGCACCACCAACGACAACACCAGGGCAAATCGCGATAGGGACATAGAAGGGACCAGCCACCCGGGTTCGCCGGCGGGGCGCCGCACGGGAGTGTGCGGGGTCCGGCGGCAGGAACCCTGTAACTGATGGGTTACCCTCCCGGCCCGCCCGCCGCTTTTCAACCGAATTTTTTATTCGCCCCCGCGCCGCCGCTGGCGGACTCTCCCCGCCCTGCGTCCGGCGGGGGCCGCCCGTGAAAAATTCCCCTTGTCGCCCACCCCTTTGTTAATAACTATCCGGTTACATCTATGTCAGCGCCCCTCCCGCTTCAGTCCGCCCGGTCCCCGCTGCCCTGCCCGCCGGAAGCCATCGACGATTTCATCGCTCGCCCCACCCCGCGCCTCGTCGCGGCGCTCGCGCGCGCGCCCGGGCCCTTTCTCGTGCTCGGCGCCGGCGGCAAGATCGGGCTCCACCTCGCCATCATGCTCCGCCGCGGCCTCGACCAGCTCGGCCGCACCGACCGCGTCATCGCCGTCTCGCGCTTCAGCACCCTGCGGGACCGTGCGGACTTCGACTCCCGCGGCATCGAGTCCGTCGCCTGTGATCTCACCGACCCCGCCGGCCTCGCCGCGCTGCCCGACGCCCCCACCGTGTTCTTCCTCGCCGGCGTGAAGTTCGGCACCGCCTCGGCCCCCGGCCTCCTCCACGCGCTGAATGTCGAGATGCCGCGCCGCGTCGCCAGCCGCTTCCGCCATTCGCGCATTGTCGCGTTTTCCTCGGGCTGCGTCTATCCGTTCGTCCCCGTCGACTCCGGCGGCGCCACCGAGCAGACTCCGCCGGAGCCCATCGGCGACTACGCCGCGTCGTGCCTCGCCCGCGAACAGGCCTTCGCCGCCGCCGCCGCGCAGCAGGGCAATCCCGTCGCCCTCATCCGCCTCAACTACTCCGTCGAGTTCCGCTACGGCCTCCTGGTCGATATCGCGCAACGCGTCCTCGCCCGCGAGCCCATCGACGTCACCATGGGCCATGTCAACGTCATCTGGCAGACCGACGCCGTCGCGCACAGCATCCAGGCCCTCGAAGTCGCCGGGTCGCCCGCCGTCCCGATCAACGTCACGGGTCCCGACACTCTCTCCGTGCGCGACCTTGCCCACCGCTTCGGCGCGATCGCCGGCGTGCCTGTGACGATCACCGGCACCGAGGCCGGCACCGCCTGGCTCAACAACGCCGCCCGTTCCCATCGGCTCTTCGGCCCTCCGCTCACCTCCGTCGAGACCATGATGCCCTGGATCGTCGAATGGCTGCGCTCCGGCGGCGAGACCTGGGGCAAACCCACCGGCTTCGAACGCCGCGACGGCCGCTACTGATTTTTCCACGTCCTCCCGTCCCTCCTCAATGCCGCTCGACCTTCGCTCCCACCTGCGCGCCGGCCAGGTCATCCCCGCCCTCCCGCTCGCCCTCGGTAAAAACCGTCGCTGGGACGAAGCCCGCCAGCGCGCCGTCGTCCGCTACTATGTCGACGCGGGTTCTGGCGGTCTCGCCGTCGGGGTGCACTCGACGCAGTTCGCCATCCGCGAACCCAAGATCGGCCTGTACGAACCCGTCCTCCGTCTGGCCGCGGAGACCGCCGCCGCGTGGCTCGCCCCGAAGCCCCGGCCGTTCGTCCTGATCGCCGGCCTCTGCGGCCGCACGCCGCAGGCCCGCGCCGAGGCCCGCACCGCCCGCCGTCTCGGCTACCACGCCGGCCTCCTCAGCCTCGGTGCCTGGGCCGGCGAGTCGGAAAAGAAGATCCTCGCGCACTGCCGCGCCGTCGCCCGCGAGATCCCGCTCGTCGGTTTCTACCTGCAGAACGCCGTCGGCGGCCGCGTTTTCACCTACGATTTCTGGCGCGCTTTCGCCGACATCCCCGAGCTCGTCGCCATCAAGATCGCGCCGTTCAACCGCTACCGCACCCTCGACGTTGTGCGCGCCGTCCTCACCTCCGGCCGCGACGACGTCGCGCTCTACACGGGCAACGACGACAACATCCTCGCCGACCTCCTCACGCCCTTCACCTTCGCCGGCCGCACCCGTCACATCGACGGCGGCCTCCTCGGCCAGTGGGGCGTCTGGACGCAAGCCGCCGTGAAGCTCTTCGCCGACGTGAAGCGCGCCCGCGCCAGGCCCCGCCTCGACGCCGCCTGGCTCGACCGCAACGCCGCGCTCACCGACATGAACGCCGCCGTCTTCGACGCCGCGAACAACTTCGCCGGCTGTCTCCCCGGCATCCACGAGGTCCTCCGCCGCCAAGGCATCCTCGCGACCACCGCCTGCCTCGACCCGCACGAAAAACTCTCCCCCGGCCAGGCCGCCGAGCTCACCCGGGTGGCCAAGGCCTACCCGTGGCTCGTCGATGACGATTTCGTTGCAGTCAACGTCCACCGTTGGCTCGCTTGAGGGCTCTCCAGCCCTCTCGTCTTCTTCGTACCCCTGCATGTCCCCCAGCGGCCTTTTCGATTTTCAAGTCAACGGTTTCGGCGGTGTCGACTTCCAGCGCGACGACCTCACGGTCGCACAGTTGGACCGTGCCGTCGCCGCCCTGCGCCGCCACCGCACGGCGGGCATCCTGACCACTCTCATCACCGACGAGGTCGACGCCCTCGCGCGCCGCTTCGCTGCGTTCGAAAAGCTCTGCGCCGCCTCCCCGGCCTCCGCGTTGGCGATTCTCGGCTACCATCTCGAGGGCCCGTGGCTCAGCCCCGAGCCCGGCTACCGGGGCGCCCACTCGCCCGCTCCGATGCACGCGCCCTCGCTCGCCGAGTGGAACCGACTCCAGTCCGCCGCCAACGGCCGCATCCGCCTCGTCACGCTCGCGCCCGAATGGCCCGGCAGCGCCGAGGTCATCGCCGCGATCACCCGTTCCGGCGTCCAGGTTTCCCTCGGGCACACAAACGCCACCGAGGCCCAGCTCGACGAGGCGATCCGCGCCGGCGCGCGGTTCTGCACCCACGTCGGCAATGGCACGCCCCTCGAGCTGCACCGCCACTCCAGCATCGTTCAACGTCTCCTGGCCCGCGACGAGCTGACCGCCTGCCTCATCCCCGACGGCGTGCACCTGCCACGGTACACGTTGCAGAACTTCTACCGCGCCAAGCCTCCCGGCCGCGTCCTCTTCACCACCGACGCCATGGCCGGCGCCGGCGCGCCCAACGGACGCTACACCATCGGCCACCACGAGGTGGAGATCGGCGCCGACCGCATCGCCCGCCAGCCCGGCGGCGCCGGTTTCGCCGGCTCGACGCTCACGCCCGACGAGGGCCTGAAAAACGTGGTGGATTGGCTCGGCATCCCGCCGGCCGCCGCCCATACTCTGTGGTCCGCTGCTGCCGCCGCCGCCTTCGGCGTCACCCTCCCCCCGCTCTGATTTTCCGAACTCCGATCTCCGATTTAGCCATGCCCGTCACCGCTCCGTATTACTCCACGTCCGGCCGTCTCGCCCTTGAAGTCCACGCCGACCGCCCGGCCCTCGGTCGCGCCGCCGCGCGCGCCGTCGCCGCCCACCTTCACGGCGTCATCGCCCGGCAGGGCGAGGCCCGCGTGATCTTCGCCTGCGCGCCGTCGCAGGACGAGTTTCTCGCCGCCCTCGTTGACCCCGCCCAGTGCGGGCTCGCCCTCGACTGGTCGCGCGTCACGGCGTTCCACATGGACGACTACGTCGGCCTGACCGCTGCGCACACCCAGAGTTTCCGCCACTATCTCCAGGAGCACTTCCTTCGTCATGTGAAGATCGGCCGCTTCCATCCGCTCCCCGCCGAGGAGAAGGACGCCGCCGCGGTCGCCGCCCGCTACTCCGCCCTCCTCCGCGAGAAGCCGATCGACCTCATCTGCATGGGCATTGGCGAAAACGGCCACATCGCCTTCAACGATCCGCCCGTCGCCGACTTCGCCGACCCGGCGCTCGTGAAGGTGGTCGAGCTCGACCTCACGTGCCGCCAGCAGCAGGTCAACGACGGCTGCTTCCCCACCCTCGCCGACGTCCCGCTCCACGCCTTCACGCTCACCGTTTCGGTCTTCCGGCAGGCCCGCCGCCTCAGCATCCACGTCCCCGGCCCCCGCAAGGC
>JAPLTR010000259.1:35958-50736 GCA_026398065.1 Verrucomicrobiota bacterium
CAAGGCCGCCGCCGTGCGCGCCACCATGCAGGGCCCGATCGCCACCGCCTGCCCCGCGTCGATCCTCCGTCTCCATCCCGACGCCACCCTCTACGTCGACACTGCCGCCGCCTTGCTCCTCGCCCCCTAATCCCCGTCTCCCATGCGCTACCTTCTCCTCGCCGTCGCCCTCTTCGCCCTCGCCCCGCTGCGCGCCGCCGACCCCGCCCCGCTCCGCCTTGGTATCATCGGTCTCGATACCTCGCACGTCACCGTCTTCACCAAGACCTTCAACGACGCCACCGCCCCCGGCCACGTGCCCGGCGGCAAGGTCGTCGCCGCGTTCAAGTCCTTCAGCCCCGACGTCGAGTCGAGCGCCTCCCGGGTCGAGGGCTACACCAAAGACCTCACCGAGAAGTACGGCGTGAAGCTCTACGACTCCGTCGAGGAGCTCGCCAAGAACGTCGACGCCATCCTCATCGAGAACGTCGACGGCCGCCCCCACCTTGAGCTGTTCCGCAAGACCCTCGCGGCGAAGAAACCCGTCTACATCGACAAGCCCCTCGCCGGCTCCCTCAAGGATGCAGTCGAGATCGTCCGCCTCGCCCGCGAGGCCGGCGTGCCCATCTTCAGCTCCTCCTCGCTGCGCTACCCGCCCGAGACCTTCGCCTCCAAGTTCGCCAAGATCGGCGACATCACCTCCGTCTACTCCATCGGGCCCGCCGAATTCGAGCCGCATCACCCCGACTTCTTCTGGTACGGCATCCATTGCGTCGAGGCGCTCTACACCGTCCTCGGGCCCGGCTGCGTGAGCGTCACGCGCACCCACACCGACAACACCGATGTCATCACCGGCGTCTGGTCCGACGGCCGCGTCGGCACCGCCCAGGGCAACCGCAAAACCTTCAAGGGCTACGGCGTCACCGCCGTCGGCACCAAGGGCGTCGCCACCGCCGGCGAGAAACAGGGCTACGGCGGCCTCACCGCCGAGATCATGAAGTTCTTCCAGACCCGCGTCTCGCCCGTCGCCCCCGAAACCACCCTCGAGATCATGGCCTTCATGGAAGCGGCCGACGAGAGCAAGCGCCGCGGTGGCGCGCCCGTCCGCCTCGCCGACGTCCTGAAATCGGCTGGCTACGTCCCCGCGAAGAAATAAGGCTCCGCCCCCTCACGCTCCATGACGTTCCCCGCTTCCACCATCATCATCTCCGACGAGGTCTCGCAGGACCTCCCGGTCCTCCGCGACTTCATCCGCGAATTCAAGCTCCCCGGCATCGAGCTCCGCAGCCTCAACGGCCGTGCCTTCAAGGACCTCACGAAGGCCGACCTCGCCGAGGTCTCCGCCGCCTCGCGCGCCGAGGGCTGGAAGGTCTTCGGCTGCGCCACGCCGGTCTTCAAGTGCGATCTCGACGACACCGCCGCGATCGCCCTGCACCGCGACATCTTCAAGCGCAGCCTCGACACCGCCCGCGCGCTCAACGCCGACCTCCTCCGCGTCTTCACCTTCCTCCGCACGCCCAATCCCGCCGAGCCCGCGAAGCAGGCCAGGGTCGTCGAGCACCTCCGCGGCCTCGTCGAGCTCGCCGCCGGCTCCGGCATCCGCCTCGGCGTGGAGAACGAGCACTCGTGCCTCGCCGCCACCGCCGACGAGACGCTGGCCATCCTCGCCCCGCTCCCGGCCGACCGCGTCGGCGCGATCTGGGATCCGTGCAACGTCCTCTACGTCCCCGGTGCCGCCGCGCCCACGCCCGCCGACCTCGTCCGCCTCGCGCCGCGCCTCTTCCACCTCCACGTGAAGGACGCCATCCGCCGCACCGGCTCCAAGCCCGGCGACCTCCTCGCCGTCGGCACCCCCGTCGGCCTCGGCGAAGTCGGCTGGCGCGAACACCTCCGCGCGCTCGGGACCACCGGTTACCGCGGCCTCCTCTCGCTGGAGACGCACTGGCGCCTCGAAAAAATCGACGAGTCGCTCCTGCACCTCCCGGCCGGCCACGCCTTCTCCCACGGCGGCGAGGCCGCCAGCCGCACCTGCCTCCACAACCTCAAAGCGATCCTCGAAACGCTCTGAGTCCCCGCGGCGCGGTCGAGCCGCGCCATGTAGGGCGTCTGTCTTGCAGACGCCTCGGTCCGACCCCCCTCCAGCGGCGTCCGCAAGACGGACGCCCAGCCGCTTTAAACTCGGGCGGACTCGCCCTCCCTCGCTCCAAGTTTCCAGGCCGTCGCTGTAGTCGTAGGTCCACTACACCACGCCACGGCACGTGCCGTGTGCCCTTTCGTGTTTTTCGTGGTTCCCTAAACCGGCTTTCACCTGCCACCCCTGCGCCTCACCGCTTCGAGATCCCCTCGAACACCAGCGCGAGCACCTGCTTCAGGCCCTGCTTCTTCACCTCGACGTCGCCGAGATCGAGCTCGAGGCTCTGCGACAGCGAGAAGCGGTTCGAATGGTAGATGAAGCACAGCCCGATGAAGTGGATCAGCAGGTGCGGGATATCGAGGTCCGCCCGGAACTCCCCCGCCTTCATCCCATCCTCGACGATGCCGCGGAACTGCGCGAAGAACGGGTTCTTCGTCAGCAGGTGGTTCTCTTTCTTCAGGTGCCGGCCCTTCTCGAGGTTCTCCCACTGCAGCAGCCGCGTGAACTCCGGCTCGTCGTCGAGGAACTCGAAGTAGCTCTCCAGCAGCCGCGCCAGTTTCTCCGTCGGGCTGCGCCCGCGCTCCACCGCGTGAAACTCGATCGACTCGATCCTCCCGTACACCTCGACCAGCGCCGCCTCGAAGAGCGCGTCCTTGCTGCCAAAATAATGATACACCATCCGCTTGTTCACCTTCGCGAGCTCCACGATCTCGTCGACCGAGACGGCATGGAAGCCCTGCTTGGCAAACAGCTTGATCGCCGCCTGCAGGAGGCGGCGGCGCGTACGGTCAGGGTTGCGCTGGACAGGCGTGGTCGTGGACATGGGATTTTTCGGGACCGTGGCAGAATAAAAATGCGGACGGAAGCGCAAATCTCGCCCTAACGTCAGGCAACCTTCCCACGGCCGGCCCCGGCGGCCCGCTTTCACCGCCCCCGCGAGGCCCGCCCGCGGGCCGGATCCCGCCCCCGCTCCGGGCCCTGTAGTGATGTTTATGCGCGTCCATCGGCGACTATATAGTCCGGCTTCACGCCCCGCGCATAAATTTCTCGAACGCCCCCGCCCCGGCCACCAGCTCCTGCTCCTCAATATACTCGTCCTTTGTATGCGCTTGTCGGATACTGCCAGGCCCGAAGGCCACCGCCGGCGTGCCGTGCCCGGCAAAGACGTTCGCGTCGCAAAACCAGTCCGCCGCCTCCCACCCGCGCCCCGCCCCGCGCAGCCGCTTCGCCCACGCGTCGCTCTGCTCCGTCACAAACGACGGCCCCTCCCGGTGCAGGCTCAGCGTCGCCTTCGGCGCGTGCCGGGCGATCAGCGCCGCCAGCCGCCGCCGCACCTCCGCCGCCGCGCACCCCGGGTGCACGCGGATGTCCAGCCCGATGCGGCACAGCGCCGGCACGAGGTTGAGTTCCCCGCCGCCCTGCAGGATCCCGAGATTCAAACTGCACCCGCCCAACACCGGGTGCCGCTGCGCCGCGAGCCAGGGAGCGAGTTCGTCCTTCAGCGCCTGCACGAGCGGCAGCGCGCGATAGACCGCGTTGTCCCCCCGCTCCGGTTTCGCCCCATGCGCCGCGCGCCCCGGCACCTCGATCCACACGCGCAACACCCCCTTCGCCGCATACACCACCTTCAAATCCGTCGGCTCCAGCGCCACCGCAAAGTCCGCGCGAAACCCTTCCTTCACCAGCGCCTGGGCGCCCAGGCTGCCCTGCTCTTCGCCCGCCGTCGCCGCGACGATCCAGCGCAGGTCCGAGGTCTTCCGCGCCGCCGACTCCAGCCAGCGCCCGACCGCCGCGAGCATCGCCGCCGTCGGCCCCTTCGTGTCGCACGCGCCGCGCCCGTGCAGCCGGCCTGCCTTCTCGGTCATTTGAAACGCCGGCACCGTCATCCCGCGCACGCCCACCGTGTCGAGGTGCGGCGCAAACGCCACCGTCGCCCGCGCCTTCCGCGCCGGCTCAAACACCCCCACCACGCTCGGCCGCCCCGGTGCGATCAGCGAGGTCCGCACGTCCGCGCCCAGCGCGCGCAGGTGGTCCGCCATCCACGCCGCCATCGCCGCCTCGCCCGGCACCGTGCCCACCGCATCCGCCTCCGGATGCACGCTCGGCAGCGCGATCAGCTCGCGCAGGATTTTCTTCGGGTCGGTGGCTGAAGTCGGCATGAGGGTACGAAAGTCTGTCAGGCTCCTTGGTCCTTCTTCCGAATCTGGCGAAGGGAACGGACAAGCAGGAGGTTTCCCACCAGCGTGACCACGCCAAGGCCGGTCAGCCAGATCACATAGCCATCGTTCCCCCACCAGGCTGCTTCAGCGTCCGTCATGCCCTCCGTCACTTCCCACGGCATGCGCCCGCGGATCAGCGTTGCCACAAATTCCACCGTGCACGCGATCGCGCCGCACAGGTAGAAGCCCGCCTTCAGGGCCTGTGCGTAGGGCTGTTTCTGAAACCATGCCGACAGACTTGCGGGCGGTGTTTCGGTGGAGGTCGTCATCCGGCGTAACCGTGCAGTTACGCCTTTCCCGGGCCCCGGCAACCGCAAACTCCGTCCTCCGCGGGGACGAATTTTAATTCGTGACCGACTTCCGGCTTGGCGCACGCCCCCGCGCCGTAACAGTCTCGTCACCCGGTCGCTTCCCGCGGCCCCCTGCTCTCCTCCCGTCCGTTCGCTCCGGCTCCTTTCTTCCTTCCTATGTCCTCCCCCGAATCGTCGCCCAAAGGCCGCCTCTTCCTCATGATGGTGCTCGAGTTTTTCATCTGGGGCGCGTGGCTCCCGCTGATCTTCGGCTACCTCCCCAGCCTCGGCTTCACGCCCGGCCAGCAGTCCTGGATCCTCAACGCCTTTCCCATCGCCTCGATCGTGGGCATGTTCTTCAGCAACCAGTGGGCCGACCGGAAATTCAACCCGGAAAAGTTCCTCGCCTTCTCCCACCTCGTTGGCGGCCTCGCCATCCTCGGCTGCGGCTTCACCAAGGAGTTCTGGCCCTTCTTCATTCTGATGCTCGTGCACTGCCTCCTCTACGTGCCGACGATCTCGATCACCAACGCGATCGCCTTCGCCAACATGAAGAACCCCGAGAAGGAGTTCGGCATCGTCCGCATGGGCGGCACCCTCGGCTGGATCCTCGCCGCCTGGCCCTTCGTCTTCATCTTCGTCAACTGGGCCGCGGTCGACGCCGCCCACCCCGTCGGGCTCGTGGACTGGCTCGGCAAGGCCCTCGCCAACCCCCTCGCCGGTGACGCCGCCAAGGCCGCCACCAAGTGGACGTTCATCGTCGCCGGTCTCGCCTCCCTCGCCCTCGCCGCCTTCAGCCTCACCCTCCCGCGCACCGCCAAGAAGCCCGCGGCCGCCGCCGGCACCGAGGAGAAGCTCGCGTGGCTCGAGGCCTTCAAGCTCCTCAAGCACCCCTTCATCCTCGTCCTCTGGGTCGTCACCCTCGTGGACTCCTTCGTCCACAACTGCTACTTCAACTGGACCGGCGTCTTCCTCGGCACCGCCAAGGAGGCCGGCGGCGTCGGCATCGCGTCCAACTGGATCACGCCCGTCATGAGCATCGGCCAGGTCACCGAGGTCCTCACCATGTTCGTCCTCGGCGCCGCCCTGAAGAAGTTCGGCTGGCGCACGACGATGGTCGTCGGCGTCCTCGGTCACGCCGCCCGCTTCGCCGTGTATGCCTTCATGCCCCAGAGCGCCGGCGCGATCATCCTCATCCAGGCGATCCACGGCGTGTGCTACGCCTTCTTCTTCGCGACCGTTTACATCTTCGTGGACGCCTATTTCCCGAAGGACATCCGCTCCAGCGCCCAGGGCCTCTTCAACCTCCAGATCCTCGGCCTCGGCGCCCTCCTCGCCAATTCCATCTGCCCCTGGCTGATGCAGTCCGTGTACACCAAGGCCAACCTGATCGACTTCAAGGGCCTCTTCATGGTCCCGCTCGTCACCGCCTCGGCCGCCGCGATTGTCCTCGCCCTCTTCTTCCGCCCGCCCACCTCCGGCCCCGGCGCCGCGGTCGCCGCCGGCTCCGCCCCGCACTGACCTGGCCGCAGAGGTTTGAACCGCGGATGGACACGGATAAACACGGATGACCGAACCAAGACCGTCTTGGCTCTTCCCTCCGTATCCGTGTCGATCCGTGTTCATCCGTGGTTAAATTTCTGACCGTTTCATCTCAGAGCCGCAGTTTCATCCGCGCCATCCGCGTCATCCGCGGTAAAAATTCCGTCCTTCCGATTTTCGTGCCTTTCGTGTGTTTCGTGGTCCCTCTCTCCTGAATCCTTCGTCCCGATTCGCGCGCTACCCATTCGTCGTCTAGACTCCCACTCTCTTCCCACTCATGCCTGCCAAAATTCGTATTCTCGTCGTCGGCTGCGGCCACATGGGCGTCTCCCACGCCCGCGCCTATCACAAGATGTCCGACGCCTTTGAAATCGTCGGCCTCGTCTCCCGCGGCCCCGCCTCGCGGCAAAAACTCAACGCCGAGTTCGGCGGCAAATACCCCGAGTACTCCGACTACGCCGCCGCCCTCGCGTGCTCCAAGCCCGACGCCGTCTGCATCAGCACCTACGCCGAGACCCACGCCGAGTACGCCATCGCCGCGATGGAGGCCGGCGCCCACGTCTTCCTCGAAAAACCCGTGGCCGACACCCTCGCCGACTGCGAGCGCGTCCTCGCCGTCGCCAAGCGCCTCAACAAAAAGCTCATCGTCGGCTACATCCTCCACGTCCACCCGTCGTGGAAGAAGTTCACCGAGCTCGCCCGCACCCTCGGCAAGCCGCTCGTCATGCGGATGAACCTCAACCAGCAGAGCTCCGGCCCCAACTGGGAGACGCATAAAAACCTCCTCCGCACCACCTCGCCCATCGTCGACTGCGGCGTCAACTACGTCGACGTCATGTGCCGCATGACCGGCTCCCGCCCCGTCAGCGTCAACGGCATCGGCGCCCGCCTCACCGACGAGATCGTCCCCGGGCAGGTCAACTACGGCCACCTCCAGGTCACCTTCGCCGACGGCTCCGTCGGCTGGTACGAGGCCGGCTGGGGTCCGATGATGTCCGAGACCGCCTTCTTCGTGAAAGACGTGATCGGCCCGAAAGGCTGCGTCAGCATCGTCGCCAAGTCCGCCGCCGGCGCCGGCAAGTCCGCCGACGTCGATTCGCACTCCAAGACCGAGTCGATTCTCGTGCACCACGCCGACCGCCAGGCCGACGGCACCTTCGCGCGCAAGGACGACCTGATCGACGTCAACGACGAGCCCGACCACGACGAACTCTGCCGCCGCGAGCAGGAGGTCTTTTTGAAGGCCATCCGCGAAAACACCGACCTCACGGAGCACTGGCAAAGTGCGATCGACAGCCTCCGCATCGTCCTCGCCGCCGACCTCTCCTTCCGCGAAGGCCGCACGGTGAAGCTGTAAGGCCCCGGTGCACCCGACGGCGGCATCCGGCCGCCGTCGCACCGCCCCGCATGGGGATCCCAGGTAGGGCGTCCGTCTTGCGGACGCCGCGTGTGCGATCACCCCCAAGGCCCCACATCCGTTCCGGCGCCCCGCCGGCTCAAGCGCGCCCCACCCGCCGGTGCACCCCGACCGCCATCCGACTACCTTGATCTGCCTTGATCTGGTCGGATTTACTTGGATTGGGTGCGATCCGGTCGGATCGACCCCAAGGCCACAACCGCCCGCCGTCGCACGCTCCGCCCGACGCCCCGCCGACTCAAGGGCGCCCCACCCACCGGCGCGCCCCGCCCGCCATCCGACTACCTTGATCTGCCTTGATCTGGTCGGATTTACTTGGATCGGGTGCGACCTTGTCGGATCAACCCCAAGCCCACACCCGCCGGCCGTAGCACGCTCAGCCTGAGCGTGCTGATTGGAGACGCCACCGCCCGCCTGCCCCAGCGCAGTCCGGCTGACCGCGCTACGTTCCGAGGCTATTCCCCGGCTCACCATCATCAGGTTGGATTTGGTCGGATTTACTTGGATCGGGTGCGACCTACTCGGATTCCCCTGAGCCCGCGGGCCGTCGACCCGCCCCGGGCCCGCGCCGCCGTCCGTCCCCGTAGCCGCGAGCGTGAGCGAGTGGATGCCCCGCCCCGCACCCCGCCTTGTCATGGCGAGGAGCGCAGCGACGTGGCCATCCATCTGAAAAACGTCGGACTTGGATCTGGTCGGATTTACTTGGATTTGGTGCGATCCGGTCGGATCTGCTCCGATCCACCCGGCCGCCTCCACGCGCACCCCCGCCGAGCAGCCGGTCAACGCGCACGTTTCATCGACGCGCCGCCCCCTCCCGCCCGCCGGGTCAATCCGTGTGCCTCTGAGATTCATGGTTGAATACGGTTCAGATCATGCCCGCTCCTTATTTTTAAATCAACACTAAAGTTGATTTTAAGAATCATCCGAGAGAGAGCCCACCCACTCAGGCCGAGCCCACCATCACGGAGGAATATCAATCCGGCTCGACTTTCGCGGCGGGCAAAGCTGATTTCGCGCGGCCCGCTCCAGGCCCTGGCACGATACCGGTGCCGGTCGCCATCACTCGCAAAAGCAAACCACTCTCATGTTATTTTTCTCCCACTGGCTCGACCTCGTCGGCAAACTGCTATCCATCGCTGGTGTAGTGGTGATCCTGGTGAAAACCGGCCTCGGCGGGGCGGCGGAGCGCCTCCTTGCGAGTTCGCCGAATCCACGATTCTTCTTCTTTATCGTCGTTCTGGGACTGGGTGCAGTTTGGTATTTTGCCATCCACCGGCCGCTGGTAGATGTGCTCATGACCCAGCTCTATGTCCGGCTGCGTTTTGGCGTCAGTCCCTCGTGGAGCGAGGCGAAGCAGCTTCGCCGTCTGTTTTGCCTCAACATGATGAACTTGCAATGGCAGCCCATGGATCACGTCAAATCCCTCGACCGGCACGAACGTCTGCCCGCCCTCCTCGCAGCCGCCAAACCATCGTGATATGCTCAAGCACGCATCCAAGCCCTGTAAGATCGCTTTTTATATCCTGATCTTCGCTACATTGCTGGTCCTGGTTTACTTCGATTTCTTGAATCGCGGACCCCTGCATCTGGCAAGGGTTTGGCTTTCGTACGTCGGCCTTCATTCCACTTCCTTGGCCATCGTGCTCGCGTGGATGCCGTTTTGCATGGCCGAGGCATGCCTCATTTTCGTGATCGACCGCTACCTTTTTTCAAAAAAGGAAGTGGCCCCTCACCCCAACAAGCCCACCGACGGGAGCTAACTTGAGGGCGGGTGAAAAAAGTGTGTGTGTGTGGGGGGGGGCCGCTTGGCGGAGTGGTGGCTCCCGGCTTCGATCGGCTTCCGCCCACCCCCCCTGAAACGCCTCGTTCGTAACGCCAACGCCGTGGACGTCGGCGGCGACGCCCTCCTCTACTCCACCAACCTCCAACTGGCGCTCACCGGCGGCGTGGGCGCCTCCCTGCGCGGAAAATTCGGACTCGAAATCCAGTACGCCCTCAACGCCGCGGCGGACATGGCCGGGCGTACCGCCGTGGAAGTCGGCGACGTCTTCGAGACGAGCCTCCCGGGCCTGCCCTGGCGCCACGTCTTTCACTCCGTCGCCACCACCGAACAGTATCACACCGAGCCCCGGGTCGTGTCCCGCATCCTCCACCACTGCCTGCGGCGCTGCACGGAACTCGGATGCCGGCGTTTGGTGACCAGCCCCCTCGGAGCAGGGTACGGCGACCTCGAACTGCCCGACTACGTGCGCCTGCTCGACGAGGCGCTCGCCGCAAAGGCGCACGGCCTCCACGAGATTTGCGTGGTCTGCTGGGACCGCCACGAGTTCCAGAAGCTGCTCGCCGCGACCACCCGCTCATCCTTCCAGTATGAAGAGGAGCGCGAGCCAAACGCCAGGATGCCGATCCAACCCCATGATTGACGCTCCCCAAGCCGCGCGCCTCGCCCGCGCCCACGCCGCGAAGTTTCTCGCGGACGGCATCACCCTCGGCACCGAGGGCATCCTCGAGTCGCCGTCCGCCTGGTTCTTCCCCTGGCACCACGAGGGCCCTCCGGTCGCGGGGTCGAAGGGTTTCCTCATCGAGAAGGCGACCGGCCGGGTCCATCCCCTCGGTTCGGCCTACTCGGCCGAGCGTGACCTGAAGGCCTTCGATGCCGGCTATCGGTTTGGCCACGCCTGGCTCGTCGTCACCCACCTCCGCGATCCGCGCCATGCGGAAGAGGCGCTTCGCCGGCTGAAGATTCACGAGGTGACCCCGGAAGTCGCGCACGGCGTCGAGTGGCGCGTCCCGCACCTGCTGACGCTCAAGGAAATCCGCACCCGTCTGACGCAGTTGCCCGCGAAGTTCGGTCCGATCCCCGTTTACTTCGCCGTCGAGGAACTGGACGAGATGCGGCGCCACGGAGAGGTCACCTTCGTGCTGGAGAACATTCCCGAATGACGGTAGCCCCCACCGCCCGCGGCTCCGCCGCCGCGCGGCGCCTCCGGGTATCGGGGCTTCCCTGATTCCGCTTCATCGCGCGCGCTCGCGGAACCGTCCGGCGGATTGGGTGACGGTTAGGAGATGCAGGCCGGGAGACCGGACCGGGCTACACTCTTCTTTGGAAATCGGCGCGCACCGACCGTTCGGCCGCCTGCGACGACCGCGCGTCCGCGACCGGTTTGGCGGGCCCGTGCCGCCCTTCTTCCCGGGCCCGATGCCCATCTCCATTTTCCCGTCCACCGATCCAAACATCAGAAAACCTCCTGTCCTCATGTCTAAAATCTCCTCTCTCTCCGAACTTCTCGTCGACGAAATCAAGGATCTCTACAGCGCTGAAAACCAGCTGCTGAAGGCCCTGCCGAAGATGGCCAGGGCCGCCTCCGCCGCCGGGCTCAAGGCCGGTTTCACCGAACATCTCGCGCAAACCCGCGAACACGCCGCGCGCCTCGAACGCGCCGCCAGGCTCCTGGACGAATCGCCCAAGGGCAAAACCTGCCACGCCATGCAGGGCCTGGTCGAGGAAGGCGCGGAGGCCATCGAACTCGAGGCCCCCGACGCCGTGCGCGACGCCGCGCTGATCGGCGCCGCCCAGCGCGTCGAACACTACGAGATCGCCGCCTACGGCACCGCGCACGCGTTCGCGCTCGCCGCCGGCGAGCCCGAGGTGGCCGCACTGTTGGAAAAAACCCTCCAGGAAGAAGGCGACACTGACAAGAAGCTCACCGCCCTCTCGGCCGCCATCAACGAAGCGGCCAATCGCGGGGAGGCCAGCGACGAGACCGACGACAAAAAACCCCGGCCTGCGACCCGTGCCGCCACGGCGAAGCGCGCCAAGCAATAGTCAATCGCCCATCGCGTCCCACCATCCCCCCTCACTCGCCACGGTCATTCTCCCTCCCTCTCTATGTCTATGAATACTGCCTTCCCCTCCTCCGCTTCCGCACCCGACCTGCTGATACCGAACCTGCGGCCTGACGCCCGGTCCCGCCGGACCGTGAGCTGGGCCGCGATCTTCGCCGGCCTCACCGCCGCGATGGCCCTGCAGGTCCTCTTCATGATGCTGGGCGCCGGCCTCGGCTTCGCGATCTATACGCCGCTCACGGACGAGCATCCGATCGCGGATCTCGGCAAGGGCGCCGTCGTCATCCAGGGCGTGAGCGCACTCTTTTCGCTCTGGCTGGGCGGCTGGGTCGCCGGGCGCTTCACCCCGCTCGTGGTCCGCGCCTCCGGCGCCCTCCACGGCTTCATCGTCTGGTGCGCCGCCACCGTGGCCGCCGTGTTCATCGTCACCGCCGGAGCGGGCTGGGCCATGGGCGACCTCTCCAAGCTGGTCGGAGGCGGACTCTCCGCCGCCGGACGCCCCGCCGCCGCCCTCGCGAGCGGCGCGGCCGACGCCGCGAAAGACGGCCTCAAGAAAACCGGCGACACCTTCGGCAGTTTCGTCGACGAGGCCCTGAGCGGACGTCCCTCCAACACCCGCGAGGCCGCCCGCGCCAAGCGCGAGGTGGGCGCGGCGGTCGCGCGCCTGTTCAATCCCATGAGCCAGGCCAGCCCCGCCGAGGCGCGCAGCGCCACCGTCAACGCGCTCGTGCAATCCGGCCTGTCCGAGTCCGACGCCGGTCGCATGGTCGACGACTGGACCGCCTCCTACGAACGCCTGAAGGCGGACCTCGCCGCCGCCAGGCAGCAGGCCGAGACCAAGGCCCGCGAGGCCGCGGACAAGACCGCCGACGCCCTGTCGGTCCTCTCGCTCGTCGCCTTTGTCTCCTTCCTCTTCGGTGCCGCCTCCGCCGCCTGCGGCGGTGCCACCGGCGCCAAGCACGCCTCCAAGCGTGAACTCGCGACCAACGTCACGGTCTGATCGGTCAATCTCAACCCACTCCCATCATGGAACACATTCTTCCCCTCGCCGCCGCCGGTTACTCGCTCGTCTACCTCCTGTTCGGAGGCGGTCTGGGCGGGGCCCTGCTGATCTTCATCGTCGCCAAGATGCTCGGTCGATAAAGCAGTAAAGCGCGGGCCACGACGGCCCCGTCAATGCGAGAGCTGCGGATCCCCGCAGCTCTTTTGTGTCGGGCAGGACCGCGCCCGGACTAGCGGGGCCCGCCCCCACTCCGGCCGCTGCGCGCCGCCAGCACCCGCAGCTCCACGCGGCGGTCGGGGCGGCTCGGCGACTCGACGGTCATGGCCACGATCCCGGCGCTCGTCGCGAGCGGCGGCTGCGGCGCGGTCACGAAGAGCGACACCCGCGCCGCCACCTTGCGGTTCAGCACGAGGAGGCTCGCCCCGCGGTACACCGTCACGCGCGTCCAGCCCCACGCCGACGCGTCGAACAGCGAAACCACCTTCACGCGGTCGGCCCAGTAAACGCCGACGCCAATCTGGCTCACCTTTAAAAAAGACCACAGTGAGGGCCGGTCGACCACCTCGGCCACGATCTCGCGCAATCCCGGGGTCTCCTGCGCGAGCGTGAAAAACTCCCCCAGCGCCAGCCCGCCCCCGGCGGCGCCACGGTCGGCCGCGGCGTGAAACCGACCTCGCGCGCGATGGCGGAAGTCTCCGCGATCTGTTTCGCCGAAAACGGCTCCGGCCGGTAGTCGTTCGGCAGGAAGCGCGGGTTCGGCACTTCGTTGCGGGCCAGCACATCCGCCTACCAGTGCTCCAGGCCCAGGGCCGGAAAATCGGACCGGACCCGCAGACGGGCGCGCTGCTCGGCCACCGCGCCGCCCATCTGCCACCCGGATACACTTCATCACATAGACCACCCCGTATTTGGGTGGTCTTTCTTTATTAGGGCGGGTCCACCCCTGAATCAGCACGAAGACTTCCGGCTTAGGACGGACTGTGGCCTTGCTTCGGCCGTCGAATACAAAAGATTTTCTGGCGACCGGCCAGTTCATCGGTCGCCACTCCCCTACGCCAGCCATCCAGTTTTACCATGCCCTTCGCACGCGTTATAGTCTCGTTGTTCGGCTTAGTTCTGTCGGTCGCCACCGCCTGCGGCCAGTCGTTCAGCATCACGCCCAACACCATCGCGATCACGGCCGCCGCCGGGATCAATCCCCTGCCCACCCGCGTGCCGATCACCTACAGCCCGGCCTCCTACGATCTCACCAAGCTGACCGTCACCTCCGACGCGCCCTGGGTCACGCCGACAGTGGACGCCGCCACCGGCAGCCTCGTCCTGTCCTTCACCGCCGCCGATCTTGTGAAGCGCACCTACACGGCGACCCTGACCCTGGCCGACGGCACGCGGACCGCACAGGCGTTCGTCCAAGCGACGGTCTCGCCGCTTTCGATCACGCGCCTCGTCGCCGATCCCACGCGTTCCCGCGTCTACGCCGTACAGCAGGACGGGTTGAACCCCGGTGCGGTCCTGGTCTACGACCCCGTGCAATCGGCCTACCTCGGATCGTTCACGGTTGGCAGCAAGCCCTGCGACCTCGCCGTCAGCCCGGACGGCACGGAAATGCTCGTGATCTGCAGCGCGAGCAAGAGCATCACCGTCGTCGATCTGACCACCCTCCGCGTGCGTGACACCATCGCCCTGGCGAGCTACACGGAGTGGGGCGTTGCGGACACCTCCGCCCACGTCGCCTACGGCCCTGGCACCATCATGTACTACAGCGACGGCGCGTGGGCGCCCAAGCTCTCCGTCTTCGACCGCACCGCCCGCACCGTCACCCAGAACCTCTCCATCGAGCCCTCGGCCTCCGATGGCTACGGCTGGGGCGGCTTCGTCCTCGCGCCGGATCGTTCCGCCATGTATGGCTGGGCCCAATACGGCTGGAGCGCGGGCCTCAGCAATTCTTTCCTGGCCCGGTTCGGGGTCGCCGCCGATGGCAGGCTGACCTCGCAGGCCGTGACCAAGTCCGTCGCCCTCAACCTTCAGCGCGATCCGCTCAACACCCCCGCGATGATCAGCGCCGACGGCAAGCTCCTCGTGGCGAAACAGCTCGTGGTGAACCCCGCCGCCCTCACCACGACCGTCCAGACGACCCCCACCTCCATCTTCGCCATCAGCCCCAATGCCGAGATCCTCTCCACGCAGTCCGCCATCTTCAGCTCCACCACCGGCAACAAGCTCTTCGACCTCCCGGTGACGAGCACCGTCCAGGCCATCACCGCGGACTACAGCCGGCTGGTCTATTTCAACGGCACCACCAAGGCGCTGGGCGTGGTCGACCTCACCAAGGCACTGAGCTTCTCGAG
>JAPLTR010000259.1:50780-57825 GCA_026398065.1 Verrucomicrobiota bacterium
ATTGCAATGGTCTCCTGTGCTCGGCGTAAACCGCTATCGGATCTATCTCGGCACCTCGCTCACCGCCGTGACCGACGCCACGGCGACTTCCGCCGAGTACCTCGGCGAGGTGACCGGCACGACCCTGGCCCTCGCCCGCACCCTCGCCCCCGGCAGCACCTACTACTGGCGGGTGGACCCCGTCACGGCCAACGGCACGGTCGCCGGTCCCGTCGCGAGCTTCACCGTCTCCTCCATCGCCAGCGACACCTCCCGCATCAGCGCCGCGACGGTCCGGGTGCACAAGAACTACGCGGTCGCGGTCAGCCTCTCCTCGGCCACGGCGGGCAAGAGCTGGACCGCCAGCGGCTCGGCCGACTGGATCGGTTTCGAGGCCGCCACCGGCGTCACGCCCGCCACCGTGCGCGTCGTGCTCGACGCGACCCTGGCGAAGGCCGGCGTGAATCAGGGCACCGTCGACATCAAGACCGACGAGGGCACTTTTTCCATCCCCGTCACCCTCCAGGTCGACCCCCTCGCCCTGACGCTGGTGCGATCGGACCCGCAGAGCCCCAAGGTCTACGCCCTCAGTGAGGAGACGTCCACGACCGGCGCCACCACGCGGGCCTACCTCCTGGAAATCGACGCCCTGCAGCAACTGGTCACGCGCGTCGTGCCGGTCGGCACCTCGGCCACCGACCTCGCCCTCCACAAGGGCGACAACCGGGTCTACGTGCCGAACTGGCGGCCGGGCGGACTCCTCGCCGTCAATCTCAGCACGTTCAAGGTCGAGCGGACCCTCGCCACCGGCCCCTTCGGGGGCGTCGGCTACAGCCGCAGCGACGTCTACCGCGTCTCCGCCGGCACCGCCGGCCGCCTCGTGGTCGAGGCCGAGGACCAGTGGGTCGACGTCCGCATTCTGGACTCCCAGACGGGCGCCACTCTCGCCACCACGAACCAGCGCGAGGGCGGTGGCCAGTATGACCCCACGGGCCGGTACTATTTCCACGGCGACAACAACAGCTCGGGCTCCGCTTTGCACAAGCTCGACACGCTCGCCGACAAGTTCTCCGAGGTCATCCAGGTGCAGTCCACCAGCGTGAGCAGCTACGGCTCGCGCACCGTTGTCGTCAGCGAGGACGGCTCGCGCGTATTCTGGAACGGCGTCGCCTTCGACTCCGCCCTGAAGGTTCTCTGGAAGACGGGCGAGGAGCTCGTCGCCGCCAGCCGCGACGGACGGTACGCCTTTTCGCAAAAGAAGATCTTCGATATCGAGCGGATGGAGCCCGCCGGCCCGATGCCCGCCGGCCTCGGCGCCTTCACCTACAACAGCGCCACCGGCCGCATCGTCGGCCAGAGCGGGACCGCCCTCACGTTCTTCTCCCCCTTCGGCACCAGCGTGTTGGGCGCCGGCCTCGCGCCGAAGGACGGCGCGATCATTTCGACGGTCCCCTCGCTGGCCTGGACCGCCCTGCCCGGCGTGGATCGCTACCGCGTCTATCTCGGCACCTCGCTCGCCACGGTGAACGCCGCCACGCCTTCCTCGGCGGAATACCTGGGCGAGACCACGGGGTCCACCATCGCGCCTCCCGCCGCCCTCGCCGTCGGCAAAACCTACTACTGGCGGGTCGATCTCCTGATCGGCGGCACGGTCGTCACCACCCAGAGCCAGAGCTTCCTGCTGAGCACCGTCGTGCCCAGCCTCGCCAAGGTCGAAGGCGTTTCCGTACTGGGTTACGGCGCGCAGCTCCCCTCCGTCACCCTCACCTCCGCCACCTCCGGCGTCGCCTGGACCGCTTCCGCCGCCGCGCCGTGGATCAAGCTCGCCGCCGCCAGCGGCACCACCCCGGCGACCCTGCAGCTCAGTCTCGACGCCACCAAACTGGCCGCCGGCCTTAGCAGCTCTCAGCTCACCGTCAGCGGCGCCTGGGGCGAGCTCACCCTCCCTGTCACCGTGCAGGTGGACGCCCTCAACCTCACCGTGCTCCGCGCCGATCCCAAGTCCTCGAAAGTCTACGCCATCAACGAGCCTCCCCCCGCCTCCGGCACCAACGCCGGCACGCGCGCCTTCCTCCTCGAGGTCGACACGGCGACGGAACAGGTCACCCGCGCCGTCCAAGTGGGCTCGTCCGCCACCGACCTCGCCATTCATGCCGGCGACAACCGCGTGTATGTGACCAACTGGCAGCCCGGCGGCATCCTCGGCGTCAGCCTCGCCACCTTCGCCATCGAGCGGACCATTTCCACACCCGCCTACGATTCCTATGGGGACAACGACGCCTATCGTATCTCCGCCGGCACCGCCGGTCGCCTCGTGATCGAGGCCCAGGACCAATGGATCAACCTCAACCTCTACGACACCGTCTCCGGCAAGGTGCTCGCCACGAGCTTCGTCCGCGAAGGCGCCGGCCAGTTCGACCCCACCCTGCGCTACTACTATCACGGCGACAACAATATCTCCAACGCCTCGCTCCACAAATATGACACCCTGGCGGACAAGTTCGCGGAGATCGCCAAATCGCCCGAGGGCAGCCAGAGTGGCTACGGCTCGCGCTCCGTGGTGGTCTCGGAGGATGGCACTCGCGTATTCTGGGGCGGCCGGGCGTTCGACGCCGACACCAAGCCCGTCTGGTCCATCAACGACGAAATCTACACCGCCTCCAAGGACGGTCGCTATGCCGTCTCAGCCACCAAGGTCTACGACACCGTCCAGCGGCAGGTCATCTATGGCGTCCCCGCCGGCGCCGGAAAGGTCAGCGCCCTCAACAACCGGACCAACAAGCTGGTCCTGCAAAACGGCGCGCGCGTCGCCTTCTACACACTCGATCCCACCATCCCCCTGCCCGCGCCCGCTCTCACCGTCGGCACCGCTGCCGCGACGACCACCGCGGTCCCTCTCGCCTGGACCATCGACGCGCTTCAGTCCGGATTCACCGTCCAGCAGCGCGCGGCGGGCACGACCGCCTGGGTGGACGCGACGACCACGCTCGCTGCGACCGCGCGCACCTACACGGTCGCCGGTCTTCTCCCCTCGACCACGTATGAATTTAGGATCAAAGCGGACAGCCCCGGCGGCTCGTCGGCCTGGAGCGGCATCCTCACCGCCTCGACCGCCGCCTCCGCCCCTGTGATCACCCAACAGCCCGCCAGCCAGGTCGCCACGATCGGCGGCACGGTGACCTTCACCACCGGGATGAGCCCCACCCCGGGCGTCACGTTCCAATGGTACAAGAACGGCCAGCCCATCGGCGGCCAGACCGGCCCGGCGCTGACCCTCACGGGCGTCGACAGCGCGGACGCGGGCACCTACTACGTGACCGTCACCAACGCCACCGGACGGACTACCAGCCAGTCGGCGACGCTCACCGTGGGCACGAGCCGCATCGTGAATTTCTCGATCCGCTCCACTTCCGGCGCCGGCAACCAGGTCCT
Organism: Verrucomicrobiota bacterium; assembly: GCA_026398065.1. Classification (GTDB taxonomy): domain Bacteria; phylum Verrucomicrobiota; class Verrucomicrobiia; order Opitutales; family Opitutaceae; genus GAS368. The sequence continues at coordinate 54,192 of JAPLTR010000259.1, forward strand.
GGTGGTGCGCTTCGCCCTCTCCGGCGGATCGAAGCCCCTGCTCTTGCGCGGGATCGGGCCGGGGCTCGCCGGCTTCGGGGTCACCGGAGTCCTCGCCGACCCGCAGCTTGCCCTCTATTCTGGTCAGGCCCGTCTGGCGCTGAACGACAACTGGGGCACCGCCGGCTCCAACCAGATCGCCATTGCGGCTGCCCAGGTCGGCGCGTTTTCACTCGCCGCCAACAGCCTCGACGCGAGCCTGCTCACCACGCTGAACCCCGGTTCCTACACCGTGCAGATCTCCGGCCCCCAGTCCGCCGCAGGCCTCGCCCTCGCGGAAATCTACGACACCAACGCCCTCTCCGGCGCACGCCTTGTAAATGTTTCGGCGCGCACCCAGGTGGGATCGGACGCCGCCGCCCTGATCGGCGGCTTCGTCATCACCGGCACCGGCCGCCGGACCGTGCTTGTCCGGGCCGTCGGCCCCTCGCTGACGGCATTTGGCGTCACGGACACGCTCCCCGATCCGCGGATCGAGGTGATCCGGACCAGCAACAACACGGTCATCGGTTCAAATGACGACTGGGGCGGGTCGACTGCCCTGAGTTCAACCTTTGCCCAGGTGGGGGCGTTCGGACTGGATGCCAGGTCGAAAGACGCCGTGTTGGTCCTGACGCTCGATGCCGGCAACTACAGCGGCGTCGTGACCGGCGCCCCTGGCACCAGTGGTGTGGCGCTGCTCGAAATCTACGAGGTTGCGCCGTGAGCCCGCCGGGCTCTTCCGCTCCGACACTCGGCGTCGGACAGCGCCGGCGCTCACCCGCGCTCCAGCCCCGCCACCCTCCCAAATCCTTCGGCAAAAGGCGCCTGATTGCAGGCGATGGCATACCCCGGCCGCCGGAGGTTTTGAAATGAGCTCCCACCCGGATTTGGCCGCGCCCTCCGCGGTGTCTCGCCACGGATAAACCGGCCACGCTTTTCGTGACTCCTCCCCGGGCCGTCCGTTTTCCCATGGGCTCTGCGGGTTCGTCGGACACCCCGGGTTAGCCGGCACGATCCAATTCGAACCCGGAGGACCACGGACACGAAATCGAACCAATCACGTGGCCACCGTCAGATCGACGTCAACCTTCGGTGCCCGCCCGCTTTTGTTGGGGCAGCCGGATTTCCCCTTTCCCTCCGTTTCCATCCGCGGTCTCTCCCCACACGAAGCTGGCGAGGAAAAATTTCGCGACCGTGTCCTGATCGCCTTCCACCGTTCGTCGTAGGGGTGTCAGCGACGGCTCAACCGTCCCTTCCACCCTCCGCCCTCCATCCCACCTCCCCACCACCATGGCACGCGTCACCACCTACCTGAACTTCGGCGGCAACACCGAGGAAGCCTTTACGTTCTACAAGTCGGTTTTCAAAACCGAGTTCATCGGCCCTGTCATGCGCTTCGGCGACGGCCCGCCCTGCCCCGGCCAGCCGCCGCTGCCCCCCGCCCAGGCCAAGATGGTGATGCACGTCGCGCTCCCGATCCTCGCCGGCCACGTGCTCATGGGCACCGACTCTCCCGAGGCGATGGGCTTCAAGCTGAACCAGGGCAACAACGTCTATCTCAACCTCGAGCCCGACACCCGCGCCGAGACCGACGCCCTCTTCGCCGCCCTCCAGGCCGGCGGCACCGTGGAAATGGCGCTGCAGGAAATGTTCTGGGGCGCCTACTGGGGCACCCTCACCGACCGCTTCGGGATCCACTGGATGTTTAACTGCATGGCGAAGTAGTCTGCCTCAAAGGTCGAGGCCATTTCCACAACCCTTGAGGTCTTCGTCCACGAGGGCCTTCTGGGCGAAGGTAGCCACGATCCTTTCGCCCTCTGCCATCCGGCTCAGCCCATATGACCGGGTCCTTCTTGTGTATGGCCTCGGGGCATCTATAGCGTTCGGCAGAAGATGAAATCAGGAGCGCGCACACGATGTCTGGTCCCGCTCGGCGGCGGCACTTTGTTCGTAGGGTTTGGCATAGTTGGCGTCAACGCCGCCGGTCCGCATCCCGTCGCGATTTGCCTGGGCCTCATCGGCGTCCTCTTCGTTGCGGCGGGGATCTACTACGGGGTTTTTAGGCTAGAGTTTCGCGATGGGCGCTTCCTCGCCCACCCCGGCAAGAAAAGATACGGCTTCGGAGATGTTGCTTCGTGGAAGTTCGGTCAAGATACCGACGCGACACCAGGACATCAGCGCCACCTTGAATTGAGGTTTGATCGTTGGTATCGGCGGTACCTGCTGTTTGAGGAGGAGGTTTCTTCACCAGTCTTCGAGGAGATCTTTAAGACGCTTCGCGAAAAACGAGCAGCGGACCAAAATTCATAGTCCCATAGCTCATCCAGCTTCAAATCCAACCCGCCCTCCGCGATTTCACCGCACCGGCAGGAACAGCTTGAGCCCGACCGCCCGGACCAGGTTCTGCTGGCGTGTGTCGAAACTGATGAAGGTCCGGAAGCCGAGTTCGAGCGCACTCGCGACGTGGAGCACGTCCAGCGACCGCGTGCCCAGGGTCCGGCTGTGCTGACGGCTCAGTTCCGCGGCGCGCTTGAGCGCGGCCCGCCACAGCAGGTCGGCCTGCACCAGCCGCCCCTGCTCAAAATCGTCGTCGAGCGCGGCGAGGGCGCCGTTGAAGGCAGGCTCATCAATCAACTGGCGGTGGGCCGCGAGAGCGATGCCGTTCACCAATTCGACCCGGCCGTGATGGGTGACCGTCAACGGACCGGCGACCTTGGTCCGCCACGCCACCATCCCACGCGACTCCGGCTCATGCAGGTAGAGCTTCAGGAGTGCGCTGGGGTCAACGTAGATGGAATCAGCGGTCGCCACGGTTTTCCTCGTGCAGGGCCCGGGCGGCTTCCGCCGAGATGGGCTTTGGCTGATGCGACGTGAGTCTCGCCCAATAGTCGACCGACGGCGGCTTCTTCGCGGTGGGCGCCACGTACGCGGTCAGGCGGTATTTGGCGGCTCCGCTTTCCGTGAGCAGCACCTCCCCCTCGGCTTCGAGCAGCTTCCTTACCTTGGGAAAATGGTTGCGGAGATCCCGGATGGACGCGGTCGAGGCCATGGTGATACATGGTTGTATCACACGTGGGCGGGTGTCAAGCCGGGGAGGGGGCCAGCAGGGTCCGGCCTCGGGGTGGTGGCGACCGACGGAGGGTCTCTCCGTCCGGCGCAAACCATACCTGGCCCAGCTTGCCGCCCCGAGCTTCGCACAAAAAACGGGAGCCACCCAAGGCTCCCGTTTGAAATATCGCCGACGGGCGGACGCGGTCGTCAGGCGTGACGATCCCACCCCGCTCGAATTCGCTCAGGCCTTCTTGTCGGCCTCGCGCTGCGCGATGATACGGTTCCAGGCGGCGCGCGAGGCGGGGCTCACGTCCTCCCAGCGCATCTTCGGGTTCTTCGCGTGGTAGCGCTTGCGGAGCTCCGGCTCGGCCTGCTCGAACGTGTTATACTGCGACTCGAGTTCGGGATAGCTCTCATAGCTCACGCGGTAGGCTGGATCGAAATCGTCATAGCTGCCGAGGTGCGCGTAGGGCTGGGCGGCGTGGTGATCTTGCCAGTGTTTGGCCTCGAGCGTGGGATTGATCTTTTCGGCGACGCCCTTCCCGGCCAGGCCACCGAGGAT
>JAPLTR010000055.1 GCA_026398065.1 Verrucomicrobiota bacterium
CGTCACCGGCTCGCGCGGCGGCCCGAAGGAGAACTGCGGCACCGTTTTCCGCACCCGGGCCGAGGTGGCGGGTGCCACGCTCTACCCGGCGCGGGTGTCGCTGGCCTGAGGGTTGGGACAGTGGCGCTGACCGACAGAAAAGCGCGGCAGCGGAAAGTCTTCGACTTCACCTGATTTACTCGGAATATCAGGGTGAGGGTAGGCCTTGAGTGTCACTATTCGTCTCACTCTTTCGCTCACTTCCACAATCACGGACCTCCCGGCGCGCGCGCACTGTCGTCTCGACTAATTGCATGTAAAGACATTTCAGCCGCTTTATTTATTTTACAATTGAGTACTCAACAATCCGCCGTTCGGACCACTAGATCTTGATTTCACTGATAAATCGACCCGTGGCATGGTTAATGCTTTGACTACATGTCAGTGCGCCCGCGCGGCGTGGAGCGCCATAACAATAAGGGAAAACGATGACTCGCCTCCTTGCCCGTGCCGTCCTGCCCACCATCACCCTCGCTGCCGCGATCACGCTGGCGGGCACCGCCCATGCCGCGATCCTGGTCTTCCAGAACGACCTGGCGACTTTCAATGCGACCGCCGGAACCCCGCCGGTCACGATCACCTTCGACGGCTCGCTTTCGGCCAACATCGCCGGCAGCAAGATTTCCGGCGTCACATTCAGCAGTCCGCCCGGCAATACGCTCGCCGTCGTGACCGGTGCCTCCACCGCGACGCCGGGCGGTTTCGGCGGCACGCCCAATCCGGCGACCAACGTCTTGATCCCGACCTCGGGCAGGAACGTGCTCTCCCCCGGCGGCGCCAGCCTGGTCCCCGGCGACCAGCTCGGCGAGCGCGACAGCCTGCAGCTCGACTTCGATACGCCCCTCGCCGCCTTCGGCCTCGACCTCCTGTTCCAGTCGCTCGATTTCCTGACGCTGACGAGCTATTCGCTGTTCGACGCGAACGGCGTGCTGCTCGCCTCCGGCGGGGTGAACGGTAATTCGAGCGGCGGCGGCGCGCCCGGCGACACGCGCTTCCTGGGTTTCGTGTCCAACTCCCTGGCCACGCATTTCAGCCGCCTCGTCATCACCGAAAGCGACGGCGACAACAATTTCCCGGACGCCAATATCGGCTACGACACCTTCCGCTTCGTCGGCCGGCCGGCGACGGACGTCCCGGTGCCGTCCACCTTGCTGCTCACCGGCGGGATGGTCGCCCTCGGCCTGTTCGCGCGCCGGCGGGCGGGCGGGGCTGACGTCACCCCCCTGGGTTGAGATGCTGCCCGGGCAGGGCTCGCCCCGGTGAGCCCTGCCTGGCTATCACGCCCATCCCGGGCCCCAGGCCAAGTAGGGAGCGGCTGAGAAAGACGAAGCCTCCCCGCGATCAGCCGGCCGCAGAATAGTGCGGCCGGCGCCGGGTCGACGCGCCGCAGATCAACACGCGCAGCCGGTCGACTACCCGGGTTCTCAAGGCCATCGACCACTGCCTGCCGTCCACGGGCCTGCACCCATCACCCTCCTCTGATCAGCAACC
>JAPLTR010000189.1 GCA_026398065.1 Verrucomicrobiota bacterium
AGGCGACCGGGGCGATCGTGGTGATGCTCGCGCTGCCGGAGTAGTCCGCGGTGAACTGCGCGGTACAGACGCTCGGCGTCGTCCATGCGCTGATGGTTTCGTTCTTTTCCCACCAGATATGCAGGTCGACCCACCGCACCAAAAGCGCAGGGTCCGCGACGGTCGGCACCCACTGCATGGTCCGCGTGATGCCCGCCGTCGTGCCGTCGTTGAAGTCGTCCTGAAAGTCGGTCGTCGCGTAGGAGAGTCGTTCGCGCCAGACGTAGGCGTCAAAGCCGCCCGAGTTCCATTGACCGAACCAGAGCCGGTCGTCGTTCACGTTCACCACCGCGCAAGACCGGCCCTCGAGCGCGTCGGGGTCGCGCGCGAAACTCCACGTGGTCCATGCGCCCGTGCGGGTGTCGTAGACGAGGAAGGACGGGCAATTGTAGAGCGTGGTGCCCGAGGGGTAGCCAAAGACCACCTTGTGCCGCCCGCGGTAGGCCGTCGAGAACGCCGCCGCGTTCATGAACGAGAGCGACGAGTTTTTAATCAGCAGCCACAGCATCGGCTCGATGGGGTTGCTGATGTACGTCACCCCGGCGCTGTCGACGCGCGCAATACCTTCCCGGCCCCACGCCCACAGCGCATCGTCACACTCGCTCACCAGCTCGCGGCCGAGGATGCGAAAGGAAAGGTCGAACTCCTCGAGCTGAAAGTCGTCGAAGGTGCGGCCCGTCAGGCGGTAGATGCCCATGTCGGTGAAGACGTAGAGCACTTCCGCAAGCACGCGAATCGCGAGCACCTTCGTGTAGTCGCGGCCCACGCGAATCAGGTTCACGGTCGGGACCGCGTTCGGCTGGAACTGTTTCGAGAAAAAGAGCCCGTTCCCGAACTCGTCCGCGACGCTCGTAGCCGTGCCGGTCAATTGGGGCCGGAACGCCATGCCGTGGCCGCCCGTGGTGCTGATGGAGAAGACCGCCTGCCCGGTGGTGCGCGCCTCGAGGAGAATCTGGCCCGGCAGGCCGTTCGGGCTGCTGACGTAGAAGGCGTAGACCTCGGTGTTCGTCGTGCTGACGTTGATGGCCCGCACCAGATCGAGCGCCGTCCGCTCGATGGCCTCGGAGACAGACGCCGCGCCGCTGACGTTGAACTGATTGTTGGCCGGTGCGCCAGCAACTGCGGTGTACGTGAACGAGCCGATGGTGATGGTGTCGCCAGTCGAGAGACCGGTGGCAGACACAGAGAGGATCGTGAAAAGGAAGCGCTGGCGGTAGAGCAGATCCGCACCCCAGAGACAGCCCGCAAACAACTGCAGGTCACGCGCGCGGGGCGGCACGCTGTTGCTCTGGAGAATGCCCGTGGTGCCGTTGAACCCTACGTCGCCGCCGTCGCTCGCGTTCGTGTAGAGCGGCGGGGCGAGCACGCGGAACGACTCGGGCACGATGTCGGTGATGTCGACGTACCCCGCAGTGATGTCGCCAGCGACGAGCGCCACCTGGTAGACGAGCCGCATGTCGTCGCTCGGCGTGCTGGTCGAGTCTTTCGATCGCCAGAGCCGCACAACAGTCCCCACCGAGAGGCCGGTCGAGGAATAGCCGTTGGCCTTGGGCAGAATCACGCGGCACAGTACGTCTTTCGACTCCGCGACCACCCATCCAGAGGTTCCGGTTTTGTTGTAGACGACCGTGCGAGACGACGGCGCGCCCTCAATCTCCCGGCCTTCGAGGTCCGACGAAACGAAGGTGACGCGGTAGGCGACTGCGCTGGCGTCAGGGAGAAAGCCGGGCGTCGAGACGAGCACTGCGGCCGGTGAAGAGAGGTCAAGCCCGAGTCCCTGCGCCTCGCCCGCGAAAACGACCGCGTTCGATGCGTTGACTCGGTGGATGCCGTTGTCAGCGGTGAGAAAGATGGAGCGATTCGCGACCGCGCCCTTCATGCGCGTGCCGGGCTGGTTCGTGACGTTGGACGCCAGCAGGGTGAAAGCGCCGGTACCGTCGCCGCGCTCGAGCGTCGAAGCCGAGGTGCCGGTACCGGAGTTGACCAGCAGGTCACCCGCGAGCTCGTCGAAAGAGAGCATCTTCCACACGGGGCCGCCGAATGCGTCGGCCTGCCGCTCGTAGCCCTGCCGCGAGCGAATGACGCCGGGTGCTTCCACCACGACGTTGTTGGCGACGACGAGCGCCGACGAGTCGCGCGTCAGTTGCCCCGCGGCCAGTGAGAGCCCTTTCGGCTCCACCATGATCTTCGTCGCCGTCACCGGCCGCCGCCCCAGAAGCCGCCGCCGCGGTTCCACATCCAAGTGCCGACGATTCGCCGCGGGTTGCCCTGCGTGCGCGGCGTCAGAATCAGCAGCGCCTGCTTCAACAGGTCCTGCGCGACCGCGTAGGCGTCCTGCGATTCCTGCACGCGGCCGAGGTTCTTCAGCAGCCGCGCCGTGGTGCTCTGAAATACCGCGGGCTGCAGCTCAACCGGCAACTGCACTACGGGGCTGGTGTCGTAAGGCGCTACCCAGTCGCCCACTTCCGGCGTGTCGCCGTCGATGAACGAGGCGTTGGTCACCGTGACGCTGGTAGCGCCGCCCGCCGACGCCACGACGCCAGAGGCCGCCGTCTCGAAGGATGGCGTTCCCTTGATGACGTCGACCGTGGGAGTCGCACCGAGAGTGCCGCCACTGGTCCAAGTGAGTACCGTGGTCGTCGCGCCGACCGCTACGGTCGTCAACTGGCGACACGTCGAGGCCAGTTGCAGCCGCCCCGGTCGCTGCATGAACCGCACGCGCAGGGTGCCCGACTGTTGCGGCACCGGCACCAGCATGATTCGCGAGCCCTGCAGGTAGAACGCCCAGGGGTTGCCCGTGGGGTTGGCCTGCGACGCGAACCACTGCACGCGCTCGGGCTCGAGCCGCTCGAGCTTCAGCGGCGCGCTGCCGCTGGTGTTGAGCCATTCGACCGTGCGCAGGACGGAGCCCACGGCGCGGTCGGGGATGCGCATCCCGGTCGCGCTGGCCGCGATGGTGGTGTCGAGGCGCCGCTCGTAGAACTCCTCGCGCACGCGCACGAGCTCGGGCAGCAGCACGCCGCGAACTTCATCGTCCGCAGCGCGCAGAATGTCAGCGTCGAGCGTGCCGAGGGCCGTAGCCGTAGGAATGGCGCCCGACTGCCGGACTTCGGTGATCAGGTCGTCCGCGGTGTAGGCCACGGGTCACCTCAAACGCTTTCGAGGGCCGAGAGAACCTCGGTCAAGTCTTCCGCGGGCGCGGGCGCTTCTGGCGCCATGCCCGCTCGCTTCTTTGCGGCCAGTTTCTTGAGCCACTGCACGTCGACCGAGTCGACCATCTGGGAAATCTGGCTCTTCGCGTTTTCGTAGGGGTCGCGCTTCATGGGGCCTCAGGGGTACGCGAGGAGAGAAGTGACCGCGCCGCCAGCGCCGCCGACAAGTCGGGTCTCGCTGTTGAGAATCGCGGCATTGGTGCCGGTCGCGGCGATGGTGATGTGATTCGGCGTCACGTCGCGGCGGAAACTGGAGATCTGCACGAAGCCGACTGCGGC
>JAPLTR010000670.1 GCA_026398065.1 Verrucomicrobiota bacterium
ACTTCACCCCGTTACTGGAACGCAGCGCCGGCTTCAGCGCCGATGCGACCACACTGATCCTGCTCGCCTACGGCGCCTTTTCCTTTGTCGGAAACCTCATCGTCGGTAAATTCGCCGACACCCACGCTGTGGGCGTGCTCCGTTTCGGACACGCCCTGCTCTTCGTCTCTCTCGCCCTGATCGCTCTGTTCGCCGACGTATCACCACTGGTGCTGGCAATGGTGCTCGTCGTCGGTTTCGCCGGAGTGACGATGAATCCGGCCCTGGTCACCCGCGTCGCCGGCACCGTGCATCTGGGCGAAAAGGTCACGACCACGCTGGAGCTCACACCCCAGCCCGATTTCAAATTCGACCGTGACCAGATCGAAAAGGTCGTGGTGAATCTCCTGCTGAACGCCGGCGAGGCAATGGAGCACGGCGGCCAGCTGAAGATCGCCACCAGCCGGACCGAGGGCTGGGCCGTCATCACCACCACCGACACGGGTTGCGGGATGAGCGCCGACTTCCTCAACCGCTCCCTCTTCCGCCCGTTCCAGACCACCAAGAAAACCGGCCTGGGCATCGGTATGTTCCAATGCAAGGCGATAGTCGAGGCCCACGGGGGCAAGATTTCTGTGGTCAGCGAACCCGGTCAGGGAACAGTCTTCCAAGTCTTTCTACCGTTGACGCCATGACTCCAACCAAACCCAAGCTACTGATCGTCGATGACGACGAAGAGATCCGCACGCAGATGAGATGGGCGCTCACGCGGGACTACGACATCGTGCTCGCCGAGGACCGCGTGTCCGCGCTCAAGATTTTCCAGGCGGAGCGTCCCATGGTGGTCCTGCTCGACCTGGGCCTGCCGCCCAGCCCCGGCACTCCCGAGGAGGGGCTCAAGACCCTCGCCGAACTCCTGGAGGTGGAGCGCCTCACCAAGGTCGTCGTCATCACCGGCCAGGGCGAAAAACAGGTCGCGCTCCAGGCGATCGGCGCCGGCGCCTACCACTTCCAGTGCAAGCCGGTCGAGATGGACGAGCTGAAAATCCTGCTCGCCCGCTGCTTCTACATCGCGGAACTGGAGCGGGAATATCACGCCCTGCAGCAGGGCCTCGGCACCACCGCGTTCGAAAGCATCATCGGCGCCAATGCCCGGATGCAAAATGTGTTCAGCGCGATCAAGAAGGTCGCGCAGTCCAACGCCCCCGTCCTGATCCTCGGCGAAAGCGGCACCGGCAAGGAGATGGTCGCGCGCGCCATCCACAACCGCAGCGCGCGCAAGGACGGCCCCTTTGTCGCGATCAACTGCAGCGCCATCCCCGAGGCCCTGATGGAGAGCGAGCTCTTCGGTCACGAGAAGGGCTCGTTCACCGGTGCCCACGCCCTGCGCAAGGGCCGCTTCGAAAGCGCCGAGGGCGGCACCCTCTTCCTCGACGAACTCGGCGAGATCCCCCTGCTGCTGCAGGTGAAGCTCCTGCGCTTCCTCCAGGAGTCGCGCATCGAGCGCGTCGGCGGCCGCCAGGAGATTGCTGTCGACACCCGCGTGATCGCAGCGACCCATGTCGATCTCACGCAGGCGATGACGGCCGGCACGTTCCGCGAGGACTTGTTCTACCGCCTCGCCGTCGTGCAGATCAACCTGCCGCCGCTGCGCGAGCGCGAGGACGACGTGATCCTGCTGGCCCAGTCGTGCCTCAAGAAATTCGCGGCCGAGTCCGGCTCGTCCGGCTTCACCTTCACGCCCAAGGCCATCGACGCGCTGAAGCGCCACACCTGGCCCGGCAACGTCCGCGAGCTGCAAAACCGGGTGCGCCGCGCCACTATCATGAGCTCGGGCAAGCGCATCACGCCCGAGGACCTCGAACTTTCCTCCGGAGCCGCGACCCAGAACGGCGTCACCCTGAAAGAGGCGCGCGAGACCGTGGAGCGGGAGATGATCCAGCAGGCCCTCCGCAAGCACGGCGGGAAGATCTCCGCCGCCGCCATCGAGCTCGATGTCAGCCGCCCGACGTTCTACGAGCTGATGGACAAGCTCGGTATCAAGCGGCCGGAGTAGAGCGGCGGGCGTCTGCCCGCGTCTTGTCCGGATGCGCAGGGCACAAAAAAGGGCGGACTGAGGTCCGCCCTGCTCCACTCCTTCGCGCCCCGCTCAGGGGAGCGGACGGATCGAGAGATCCTTGTAGTACGTCACGCTCTTCGGGTCGTGGCCCTGCAGCGCGATCGTGCCGGAGCTGAGCTTGCGGCCCGGCATGTTCTTCAGCGACTTGGAGGGATCCCAGTCGGCGGGCTCGGTCCAGTCGACCGTCGTCTTGCCGTCGATCTGGATCACGATGTGTTTGCCATCGACCTTGATGTAGTAATCGAACCACACGTCGTCCTTGCTCGGCGCATTGTTCAACACGTCCTGCACCGCGTAGAGGCCGCCCGTCTTCTTGATGTCGGTGTGCGAGGTGTTCACCTGGCACTCGTAGCCCTTGGACGGCCAGCCCTTCTCCTCGTACGCGGTGTGGATGTAGATGCCGGAGTTGGACCCCTTGGTGGTCTTCACCTTGGCCTTGAACTCGAAGTTCTTGAATGAGGCGTCGCCATTGGCGCCATAGAACAGGTGGCAGCGGCCGCCGCTCACCTTGAGCTCGCCGTTCTCCACGCTGAACGCGCCGGGCACTTCGTTGTTGGACTTCCAGCCGGAGAGGTCCTTGCCGTTGAACATCGAGGTCCAGGCGGCGGCTTTGTCCGCGGCGTGGGCGACCGCGAGACCGACGACGGTCATGAGGGTGAGGAAAGCAATGCGGGTTTTCATCGGGAAAAGGAGTTAGGCCGTCCGGCGGCGCGTGTCGAGAACCGGGTGGTTACGCCGTGCGCTATTCGCAGCCGGCCAGCGCCGCCGCGCACACGCGCCGGTACAGCGCCTCGTACCGCGGCACGATTTTCGCGGCGGTGAACAGCGTGCGCGCCCGCGTCTTCGCCGCCCGGCCCATCGCTCGGCGCCGCGCCGGGTCCGCGATCATCGACTCCACGGCCCGCGCCAGCCCGTCCGCGTCGCCAAACGGCACGAGCAGCCCCGACTTCCCCGACACCATCACCTCGGGAATCCCGCCCACCGCCGTCGCCACGCTCGGGCAGCCAAAGTTCATCGCTTCGAGGATGCTCAGGCAGAAGCTCTCCGACTCCGAGGTGAACAGCCCGAGATCCGCCGCCTGCAGGTAGTCCTCCATCGCGGTCACGTTCTGCCGCACGATCACGCGGTCCGCGAGGCCGAGGCGCCGCACGTCCTCCTCGAAGGGCGCGAAGTCCCCGCCGGCCAGGATCACGAGCTTGAACGGGTAGTCCGGCCGTACACGCGAGGCCGCCTCGAGCAGGAGGTCGATGCGCTTCGGCGCGCGGAGGTTGGAGGCGTGCAGCACCAGCGCCTCGCGGCCGAGGCCGAGTTCCCGGCGCACCGCCGCCCGCGAACGCGTCGGCTGCTTCGGTTCGAAGAAATTGTGGATGACGTCGATCGGCCGGGCCACCGCCAGCAGCCGCTCCGTCTCCTGTCGCAGGTATTCCGATACCGTGGTGACCGCATCTGAGCAGGCCAGCGCATGGCTGATCGCGGGCCCATAGCCGGGATCGCGTCCGAGCAGCGTGGTGTCGGTGCCGTGCAGCGTCGTGACCAGCACCGGCTTTTTCCCCAACGGCAGCATCGAGCGCGCGAGCACCGCAGCCGTGGCGTGCGGCACGGCGTAGTGCACGTGGAGGACGTCGAGCCCGTGGTCGCGGCTCACCTCGGCCATCTTCACCGAGAGCGGCAGCGTGTAGTCGGGATACTTGAAGAGGCCGTAGTCGTTGATCACGACCGGGTGGAAGAAGATCCGCGGCGCACCCTCCGGCAGGCGGATCGGGCGGCCGTAGCTGATGAAGTGGATCTCGTGGCCGCGTTTCGCCAGCTCCTCGCCGAGCGCCGTCGCCAGGATCCCGCTCCCGCCCACGGACGGGTAGCAGGTGATGCCGATCTTGAGCGGGCGCGCGGTGGCCATGTCAGAACTGACGCGCGCCGCGGCCCAACGATGCGAGCGAGGCGCACACGAGCGGATCGTTCGGGAAGAGCTGGATCGCGTGGCCCGCGCCGCCGCGCACGCCATGCATCTTCGCCCGCGCGAGATGGAGCCCGACGTAGCGGCGCGTCTTCGCCTGTGAGGCGTGCGCCTCCATCGAGGCCGTCCACGCGGCGACCACCGACTGGTCCGACACGTCCATCAGCATTGCGGAACGGTCCGCCGGCTCGGCCTCCACCGTGACGGCGTAAAACATCAGCTGCTCGATCGCGTAGGGCTTGAGCTTGATGAGTTCCGCCACGCCGCCGTAGCGCGCGAGGCGCGCCGCGTCACGCACCATGCGGCCGACGACCACGTGATCCGGGTGCTGGTTTTCCACCGTCGTCGGCGCGAGGACGATGCGCGGGCGGATGCGGCGGATGATCGCCGCAAACGTCAGCACATGCGCGAGCCGGTGCTCCATGTGCGAATCGCCACCGAGGTCGACAAATTCAAGGGAGGCACCGAGGAGGGCGGCCGATTTCTTCGCCTCGTTGGTGCGCTGGGCGGGCGTGCCGTGGGTGCCGGCCTCGCCGCGCGAGCACACGACGAAATGCGCCGCGTGCCCCGCCTGCGTCTCGCGCGCGATCACGCCGCCGCAGCCGAACTCGATGTCGTCCGGGTGGGCGCCAAATGCGAGCAGCAGCGGGTGTTCAGGGGCTGGGGATTTCGGCGTAGGCTTCATCGGATCGGTCAATGGTGTCGCGGGTGACAAAGGTGATATCAGGCGCGTCGGCCTTGTTCAAGTAAGCCTGTTCGCCCAGCCCCGCGATGTAGTGCGTGCAGTGGATCACCGACTGCATCCAGCCGAGGCGCGAGTCGCGCGTGGGGCTGACCTGCGCCTTCGTGTACGGCACGAGCGGCAGCGCGGTGTAGGACTCGCCGCCCTCGTGCAGTTTCAACGCCCCGTCCATCAATCGCGCGCGGACGATTTCTCCCTGATGCGGTACATCGACGAAACACTCGGTGATGTCGCGCGCCGCCGTGCGCACCGCCGGATCGCTCGACCGCACGACGCGGATGCCGTCCAGGAGCCCCATGCGGCGGTACATCTCGAGGCAGAAGTCCGCGACCGTCGCCGCGGCGTTGCCCTTGAAGGCCTCGATCAGCGGCGGCGCGACGTAGGCGCCGAGCTGGCGCGCGGTGTTGTCGCGCCAGCCCGCCGGGATGCGCTTCAGGTGCAGCGGGGAGAATTTTCGCTGCACCTTGTTTTCGAAAGCGAAGTTCATCGCCAGCGGCACGTCGGTCTTGCGGTGGCGCAGCGTCGTCTGCGTCTCGCGCGGATCGTGGTCGCTGTCATGGCAGAAGAACACGATCTCGCCGCCGATCTCCGCCTGCAGTTTCCGCGCGGTGACGAACTTCGCGTAGAGGAACCGCCGCGGGAAAAACCCGCAGGGTTGCTGGCCGAAACAGATGACGGGCGACGAACTCATGGGGCGGTGGAGGCCGGCGCATCGTCCGGCAGGAGGGCGTGCAGGATCGCGCTGAGGATGACGCATGCGGCGCAGCCGATGAAATTGTACCAGAGATAGCTGATCGAAAGGGTGAAGAAGAGCACGAACACCAGCGCCTGCGCCGCGAGCGCGCCCCAGAAGACCGCCGTGCCGCCGATCTTTTTCAGGAAAAACGCCACGAGGAAAATCCCCAGCACCACGCCGTAGAAGATCGAGCCGATGATGTTGCTCGCCTCGATGAGGTTCTCCGAGAAACCCGCGAAGAGCGCGAAGCCGATGGCGACGATCCCCCACCCCGCCGTCAGCCATTTTGCGACGCGGACGTTGCGCGCCTCGTCGTGGGCGGCGAGCGGGCGGAAGTGCCGCCAGAGGTCGATCGTCGTCGTCGTGCCGAGCGCGTTGAGCTCGCCGGCCTTCGAGCCGAGCGCCGCGGCAAACATCACCGCGATCAGCAGGCCGATCACGCCATGCGGCAGCTGCTCCATCACAAACCCGATGAACACGTAGTCGGAGTCCTTGACCTTCGCCTTCGGGTCGGCCGCCGTGAGCGCCGCCTTGGTCTCCTTGCGCACGGCGTCGGTGGCGGCGTTGGCCGCGACCATTGCGGTGCGGGCCGCCGCCTCGGCCGCGGCATCGCCCTTGTCGCGCACCGCCAGCCACGCCTGGATCTTCTCCTGTTTCGCCGCGTGGAGCGCAGCGTGCTTGGCCTCGAGCGCCTGGAACTCCGCGCCCTTCGGCCCGGAGGTGTAGTGCGCCCACTCCGTGCGGTTGTAGAACACCGGCGCGGGCTGGAACTGGTAGAAGACGAAGACGAGCGCACCCAGCAGCAAAATGAAAAACTGCATCGGGATTTTCAGCAGCGCGTTGAAGACCAGGCCGAGCCGGCCCTCGCGCAACGCCGCCCCGCCGATGTAGCGCTGCACCTGCGACTGGTCGGTCCCGAAATACGAGAGCGACAAAAAGAAGCCACCGAGGATACCCGTCCAGAGCGTGTACCGCTTGTCAGGATCGAAGGAGAAATCGACCGCCTGCAGTTTGCCGAACGCGCCCGCGACGTGCGCCGCGCCGCCGAAGCCGAGGCCGTCGGGCAAACGCAGGAGCAAGATGACAAAGGCCGTGACCATGCCGCCGAAGATCACGCCCATCTGCCATTTTTGCGTGAGGCTCACCGCCGCGCTGCCCCCGGTGACCGTGTAGACAATCACGAGGAGACCGGTGCCGATGATGGTGAGGTCGAGGCGCCAGCCGAGCACGGTCGCGAGGATGATCGCCGGCGCGTAGATCGTCACCCCGGCCGCGAGCCCGCGCTGGAGGAGGAAGAAGGCCGCGCCGAGCAGGCGGGTCTTCGGGTCGAAGCGCCTCCCCAGAAACTCGTACGCCGTGTAGACGCCGAGCTTCCGGTAGATCGGCAAAAAGACCGCGCACACCACGATGAGGGCGAGCGGCAGGCCGAAGTAGTTTTGCACGAAACCGATCCCGCTCTCGAAACCCTGCCCGGGGATCGAGAGAAACGTGATCGCGCTCGCCTGCGTCGCCATCACCGAGATGCCGATCGTGCCCCAGCGCGTCGTGCGGTTGCCCTTGAGGTAGGTGTCGAGGTGGTCGGTGTGCCGCGTATGCCACGCCCCGTAGGCCGCGATGCCGAGCATCGTCACGAGCAGCACGATCCAATCGAGCTGGTTCATGCGAAGACGCGCGAAAAGAGCGCGAGTGCCGCCACCACGGCGACGAAGGTCACGAAGACAAAGACGTAGATCCCCTTCCAGGTGCGGAAGCCCGGCACGCCGGGCGCCTCGTCGGCCGGGTCATCCGGTATGCGCGAATCGGATACGCGACCCGGGGCGGCGCCCTTCGACGGCGGCCGGGGGCCGCCGTCCGGCTGTTGGTCCGCGGGCTTCATTCCTTGCCGAGCGAGAGGAGGTTGGCGAAAAGCCGGTAGCCGCCGGGCACGGCCGCGGGGAGCTGGCGGAAGAAGGTCAGGCCCGTGTAAACATAGTAGCCCTTGCCGTACTTTGCCACGAGCAGGCTGCTCTTCAGCGGCTGCTCACCCGCATCGTTCATCGCGAGGATCGGCACATACTTCTCCTCGTCCCAGCTGCTCGGAAAATACGTGCCGCGCTCCTGCACCCAGCCGACGAAGTCCGCCGGACCGATCTTGTTCGGCCGCTGCAGCGCGGGATGATCCGGCGCGAGAAACACCACGGCCGCGTTCTCGTCGGTCACGCGCAGCGCCGGCGCGGGGCCCTGGATCGAGAGCTTGTAGGGCCCGAGCTGCTGCGCCTTGAGGTTGTTGGGCCGGTTGTACTGCGCGATCACCGTGCCGCCGGCCTCGACGTAGGCGAGCAGGCCTGGGAAATTCGCCGCGAGGTCGGCGCGCTCGTTGAACGCCCGCACGCCGATCACGACCGCATCGAGGCCTTTCAGTTTTTCCGCGGTGAGGTCGGCGCCCGTGAGCGTCGTGACCGTGTATCCCAATTGTTGTAACGCCTCCACGGTGTCGTCGCCGGCGC
>JAPLTR010000185.1 GCA_026398065.1 Verrucomicrobiota bacterium
CGACGTCCTGCGCAAACCGGGTCTCCAGGAGGTGCGCGACCCCCTTGATCTCGGCCCGCGCGGTCCGCGAACTTGTCACCAGTTTTACGATACTGTTGGCGGTGGCGAGGTCCTTGGCCCGCCAGCGCACGACCGCCAGCGACAGCAACGTCGGGCTCGGCTCCTTCATTTTGCCCACCCGGATCTGCAGCTCGTTGACGATCCCGATGCGAAATTCCGGGGCGTGGGCCTCCACGTGGGCGAGCACCTCCCACGCGTCGTCGTACGCCGGGCTGAGCTGCACCGCCCGGTCGAGCCACGCGCGCATCTGCGCCACGTCGGCCGCCCCGATCCGCTCCTCGGGGTCAAACACCCCGCCGCTGTCCAGCAGTTTTCCGCGCACCGCCTGCACCAGCACAAACGGGTTCGTCGAACCCAGTTCCGCCGCCTTCGTCCACCGCGCCAGCGCGTTGGTCACCTCGCCGTCCGCCGCCGCCACGGCGCCGAGCAGCTCCTGCGGCCGGGGCCACGTCGGGTTCCTGTCCGCGAAATGCAGCGCCGCCAGCATCGTCTCGCCCGAGCGGTGCACGCGCCAGCGCAGGTTGGTCAGCGCGAGGTCGCGCTCCAGCTCGGTCGCGGGGCGGATCACGACCTTGGCCGCAAAGTCCTTCAGCGGCGCGGGCACGCGCCGGGTGAAGTAGCGTCCGCCCTGCAGGTAGGTCCGGAGCTGCTGTTCGAGCTGGTCGAATCCGGTGCCGAAAATCTCCCTGAACGCCGCCTCGGAGTTGCCGGGCGCCGCATCCGCGGCCACCAGGAATTTTGCCAGCTTGGCCGAGTTGGTCCGGTTCTCGCTCGGCAGCTTCATCCCGCGCGTGTGCAGCAGGAGGTGGACGTACTCGTGGAAGATCGTCTCCGCCGGGCTCGATTCGTCATCCGTCTCCACATCGAGGTTGAGCGCGATCACCGTCTCGTCGTCGCCCCCGACGAAATAGCCGGCCACATCCTTCGGCTTGCCCTGGTACGTCGGCTTGTAGGGCGTGAAACGCTTGTCCGAGTCGAACAGCACGACGGTCACCCGCGGCTCATGTGCCGGACGCAGATGGTCCCAGCCACCGGGTCCGGCGCACGAGCGTCGCGACGAAAAATACCGGCAGGGCGGTCGAAGCCGCTGGAGGGGTTCGCATCCCGGCATCCTAACCACGGGTGGGGCCACGGCGACAAGCCGCTACCGTGTCACCTCTTCGCGCCACCCGGTGGCCGTGAGGCGCGTTCGCTCAAAACGTCAGCGTCAGCTCCACGAAGGTGCTGACCGCGTTCCCGTCCTTGATCGCCGGGATGAAGCGCCACTGCTTCACGCTCTCCACCGCCGCCCGGCCAAACTCGGGCGCCGACGACGTCCACGGCCGCACGTTCTCCGGGTAACCGGTTGCGCTGATGGTGAAGCGGACCTTGGCCTCGCCGGAGACGCCGGCCCGGCGCTGGGTTTCGGGATAGAGGGCCATCGCCCGGAAATCGACCGCCGGCGGCGCGTCGCCGCCCTTGGCGACGGCGGCGGCCACGCGTTTGGCGAGTTCGCTGTCGAGGGGTGGCAGCGTCGCGCCATTTTCCCCCAGCACCGCAGCCTCGACCGGCAGGCGCAGGGGCTGAGCCCTCGGCGGCGGCGGCGG
>JAPLTR010000611.1 GCA_026398065.1 Verrucomicrobiota bacterium
CGCCGGCGGCTGCGGCGCCGCGGGTGCGGTGATCTTCAACACCTACGTCGGCGACATGCTCTCGCACTACGGCGCGGGCCGCGTCTTCGCCATCATGGCCCTGCTGCATCCCCTCGCCGCGATCATCCTTTGCACTATGACCCGTCGCGAGCGTCCTGCGCCCAGTTCCGCTACCGAAACGGTGGGAGGGTCTTTGCGCCCCAACCCGCTCCCGCTTGCTCCTTCCCGATGAAATTCCGCACGCTCGCTTTTTCCGTCCTCTCGCTCCTCGCGCTCACGGACTCACTCGCGCAGCCCCCCGCACCTGCCGCGTCCGCGAATCCCCGCGCCCTCCTCCTCATCTCCATCGACGGGATGCGCCCCGACTACGTGCTGCAGGCGGAGAAACTCGGCTTCACCGTCCCGCACCTCGCCGGCCTCGCGCGTGACGGTGCCTCCGCCACCGGCGTGCGCGGCGTGCTGCCTACCGCGACCTATCCGAGCCACACCTCGATCATCACCGGCGCCGCCCCCGCCCGCCATGGCATTGTCGCCAACCACCCTTTCGCCGGCGCCGTCAAGGACCTCGATGTCTGGTACTATTACGCCGAGGACCTCCGCGCGCCCACGCTCTGGGATGCCGCCGCGTCGGCCGGTTACGTCACCGGCAGCGTGAGCTGGCCCGTCACTGTCGGCCACACCGCCATCCGCTGGAATATCCCCGAGTACGCGCTCACCCGCACGCCCGAGGATGTGAAGATGACCCGCGGCGCCTCCACGCCCGGCCTCATGGCCCAGTTGGAGAAAAACGCGGGCCCCTACCTCACCGAGGTCGCCGACGCCACGAAACGCGACTGGGCCCGCACGCGCTACACCATCGAGCTCATCCGTCAGAAGCACGCGCGCTTCGTCACGGTCCACCTCGCCGCGACCGACAACCAGCAGCACCGCCACGGCCCCCTCACCCCGCAGGTGAAAACCGCCCTTGCCGAGATCGACCGCATGGTCGGCGAACTGCGCGACGCCATCCGCGCCGAGGACCCGCGCGCCGCCGTCTGCGTCGTCTCCGACCATGGTTTCGCGCCGGTCACGCAGGTCCTCTGGCTGGACGCTATCTTTGTGAAGGAGGGTCTCATCACGCTCAAAACCAAGGAAACCACCGTGGAAAAATCCGGCGTCACCGACTGGGTCGCCCGCCCGTGGCACGCCGGCGGTTCCGCCGCCATCGTGCTGAAAAATCCCGACGACCCCGACGCTCGTGCCAAGGTCAAGGCCCTCCTCGACCGCCTCGCCGCCGACCCCGCCAATGGCATCGCCGCGATCCTCGACGAGGCCGCGATCCGCGAAGCCGGCGGTGCGCCCACCGCCTCGTTCTGGGTCACCATGCGCTCCGGTTTCATGGTCAGCCCCACGCTGCAGCCGTCTATTGTCAGCGTCGTCTCCGCGCGCGGGACGCACGGCTACGCGCCCAGCCTGCCCGACGTCGCCGCCACCTTCATCGTCGCTGGCGAGGGCATCGCCCCCGGCCGCGACCTCGGCTCCATCGACATGCGCGCCATCGCGCCGACCCTCGCCCGCCTCATGGGCGCCCCGTTCCCCTCCGCCGAAGCCCCGGCGATCGATCTTTCCTATGCAAAAAAGTGATCCGCAGTTCATCCAGGAGCCCGCCAAGTCCGTCCCGGTCCGCGCCGAATACGACGTGCTCGTCGTCGGCGGCGGCCCCGCCGGCCTCACCACCGCCCTCGCAGCGGTCGAGGACGGGCTGAAGGTCGGCCTCATCGAAAACCGCAGCTTTGTCGGCGGCAACATGACCATCGGCCTCCCCGTGCTCGGCTTCCTCGGCCAGAAGAAAAACCAGATCATCAAGGGACTCCCGCAGAAATTCATCGATCGGCTCAAGGCGCGCAACGGCGCGAGCGAGCATCGCTGGTGCCCGCTCCACATGGGCATCACCCTGGTCGAGCCCGAGGCCGTCAAGACCGTGGCGCTCGAGATGCTGACGGCAGCGGGTGTCG
>JAPLTR010000871.1 GCA_026398065.1 Verrucomicrobiota bacterium
CTGTGCGACGAGCCCACCGGCGCGCTCGACGTGCACACGGGCATCACCGTCCTCGAGGCGATCGAGCGCATCAACCGCGACCTCGGCACCCTCGCCGTGATCATCACCCACAACGCCATCCTCGCCGACATGGCCGACCGCGTGTTCACCCTCTCCGACGGGCGCATTGTCAACGCCCGCACCAACGCCCGCCGCGGCTCCGTGCGCGAGCTCGCCTGGTAAACGCGAACGCGCCGCGTGTCATGAGCCTCCTCGACCGCAAGCTCCTGCGCGACCTCCGCGCACTGAAGTCGCAGGCCCTGGCCGTCGCGCTCGTCATGGCCTGCGGTCTCGCGATGATGATCATGACGCGTTCGCTGATCCTCTCGCTCGAGTCGACCCGTGACGCCTACTATAGCGAAAACCGCTTCGCCGAGGTCTTCGTCCGACTGAAACGCGCGCCCAACGCGGTGCGCGAGCAGCTTGCCGCGATCCCCGGCGTTGCGACGGTGCAGACCGGCATTGCGATCCAGGTCACGCTCGATGTCCCCGGGCTGCCGGAACCCGCGGTCGGCCTGATTAACTCCCTCCCCGAGCGCGGCGAACCCGTGCTCAATCTTCCCTATCTGCGCGCGGGCCGCCTCCCGCTGGGCCGCACGACGCGCGGCGAGATGGCCGTCGGCGAGGCTTTCGCCGACGCTCACGCGCTTCGGCCAGGAAGTTCCCTCTCTGCGATTCTCAATGGCACGAAGCAGACCTTCCGCCTCTCCGGCATCGTGCTCTCCCCGGAGTTTGTCTTCGAGGCCCCGCCCGGCGCGGCGCTCCCCGACAACAAGACCTACGGCGTATTCTGGATGCCGTACAAGGAACTCGCGACGGCGTTTCAGCTTTACGGGGCGTTCAATAACGTCGCCATTTCGCTCGCGCCCGGCGCCTCCGAGGGCGCGGTCATTGCCGCGGTGAACCGTGTGCTCACTCCCTATGGCGCCCGCGGCGCCTATGGGCGCTCCAATCATCCTTCGCATCGCCGCGTGGACGACGAGATCCGCGTCCTGCAGGGGCTCTCCGTCGCGTTCCCGCTCGTGTTTCTGAGCGTCGCCGCGTTCATGACGAATTCGGTGATGAGCCGGCAGATCGCGCTCCAGCGCGAGCAGATCGCGATGCTCAAGGCCTGCGGCTTCAGCAATCGGCAGGTGGGCGCGCACTATTTCAAGTTCTCCCTCGCCATCGTCGCCGTCGGCATCGTGGTCGGGGCCGTGGGCGGCATCGTCCTGGGGCACCGCCTGGTCGAGATGTACCACTTGTTTTTCCGTTTCCCTCAGCTCAACTTTCTCCTCGATGCCCGCGTGCTGGTCGCGGCCGCTGTCGTCAGTGCGCTGGCGGCGTTCGCGGGGGTCGCCGGCGCGGTGCGCCGGGCCGTGCGGCTGCCCCCCGCCGAGGCGATGCGACCCGAGGCCCCGGCGAGCTTCCGGCCCGCGCTCGCCGAACGCCTCGGGATCGGGGGCTGGTTCAGCGCGTCCTTCCGCATGGCCCTGCGCAACATTGAGCGAAGGCCCATACGCAGCGGGCTCACCTGCCTCGCCCTCGCCCTCGCGACCGGCATTCTGATCGTACCCAACTCCTTTCGTGACGGCATCACCTACGTGATCGATTTTCAGTGGGACATCGTGCAACGGCAGACCGTCACGCTCTCGTTGGTCGAGCCCGGACCCGCGCGCGCCATCGCCGATTTCCGACACCTGCCGGG
>JAPLTR010000938.1 GCA_026398065.1 Verrucomicrobiota bacterium
CTTGAGCTTCGTGACCGCGAAGAAGGGAACCGCACCCGCGAGGATGCCGACCCACACGGCGGAGGTGCTGTCGATGAAACCGCAGCAGGGCGTCACGACGACGAGGCCGGCGACCACACCCGAGCAGAGGCCGAGCACGCTGGCCTTCTTGCGGGTGACGTATTCCAACAGGCCCCAGACCGTGGCGGCGACACCCGTCGCGAGCGTGGTGGTGGTGAAGGCATTCGCGGCGACGCCATCAGCGGCGACCGCGGAGCCGGCGTTGAAGCCGTACCAGCCGACCCAGAGCATGCCGGTGCCGACCATGCAGAGCACCATCGAGTGCGGCGCCATCTGCTCCTTGCCGAAGCCGACGCGCTTGCCGAGCATCAGGCAGAGCACCAGGGCCGACCAGCCCGAGGACATGTGCACCACCGTGCCGCCGGCGAAGTCGATCGCCTTGACGCTCGCCCCGGCGTTCCACACGCCGTTCATGAAGCCGTTGGCGCCCCAGACCATGTGCGCCAGCGGGAAGTAGACGAGGAACATCCAGGCCGTCACGAACAACATCAGCGAGGAGAACTTCATGCGCTCCGCAATCGCACCGACGATCAGCGCCGGGGTGATGATCGCGAACATCAGCTGGTACATCGAAAACACGTTCTGCGAAACCCAGAACGCGTAATCGGTGTTGGGGGCGCTATCGACGCCCTTCAGGAAGAAGAACTCCGTACCGCCGAGGAAGGGGCTGTTGAAGCTCTTGCCGAAAACCAAGCTGTACCCGACCGCCCACCAGAGGATGGTGACGAGACCGGCGAGGCCGAGACACTGCGCCATCACGGAGAGGACGTTCTTGGTGCGGACGAGGCCGCCGTAGAACAGCGCGAGACCGGGCAGCGTCATGAAGAGCACCAGCGCGGCGCAGATCATCATGAAACCATTGTGACCGGGACCGGCGACACCGACCGACGGGGTCGTGAGCTTGTCCGGGATCGTCGCATTGCCGTCCTTGTCCTTCGGACCGACTTTCAGCGCAGCCGTCGGATCACCGTTGCCGAGATAAGCCTCAAGACCGGCGACACGCTGCTCCAGCGTCGGGGTGGGCGGAGGGGGCGTGGCGGCGGCGGGGGCCGCGGCCTGGGCGAAAGCAGACACGGTGGCCAGCAGGGCCAGACATGCCGCGAAAAGCGAACGGATGGGCTTGGATCGGAGTGTGTTCATATGGTTGGACGCGGTGAGCTATGAGCAAAATTGATGCCGGGCATGAATCTCATGCGGGATTTTCCAAGAAATTATGACATCCCGCAGGGCAATTGCAGGAGGCATGGCGCCGCCCTGCGGTGGAACGACCGAAAAAAAGCCGGACTCGCATGCGAGTCCGGCCGAAAGAAGTTACCGGTTAGGGCCGGTGGTCACAGGTGGGATCAGACGGCCGATTCGCCGCGCTCATCGGTGCGGATGCGCACCACTTCCTCGAGGGGCAGGACGAAGACCTTGCCGTCGCCGATCTTCCCCGTCTTGGCCGATTTCACGATCGTGTCGACCGCCTTGGCCGCACCCTCGTCGGACACGGCGATCTCGATCTTCACCTTCGGGAGGAAATCCACGGTGTACTCGCTGCCGCGGTAGATCTCGGTGTGGCCCTTCTGGCGGCCGAAGCCTTTGACTTCAGTCACGGTCATGCCCTCGATGCCGGCCTCGGCGAGCGCCTCCTTCACTTCCTCGAGCTTGAAGGGCTTGATGATGGCAATGATGAGTTTCATGCGTGTACGATGGTTGAGGGTATGGCTTAGTTTTAGGTTTCCCGGCCCGAGGCGCAAGCTATGTTCCTGCGCCTGTCGCCGGAGAGAGGAAAATGGCTCTGGAACGAACGGCCCGCGGGGAGCGCGGGGCCCGATCACTTTAGCAGAGCCTATGCCAAAGCCCCACGCCCATGCGGAGCGGTGTTAAACGCTGAAAAGAACGTACCGCCCACCAGCGGCGGCGCACGTTTCAACCGAAGGCGCCTTACTCCGGCTGCACCACCGCGATGTGCAGTTCCTTGAGCTGCTTCGCCGTGACCGGTGTCGGGCTCTGCGCCATGAGGTCCTGCCCCTTCTGCGTCTTCGGAAATGCGATCACGTCGCGGATGCTCGTCGTGCCGCAAAGCAGCGCGCACATGCGGTCGAGGCCGAAGGCGATGCCCCCATGCGGCGGCGCGCCATAGGTGAACGCCTTGAGCATGTAGCCGAAGCGGCTCTCGACCACGTCGGCCGGGATCTTCAGCACGTCCTCGAAGACCTTCTTCTGGATCGCCGGCTGGTGGATGCGGATCGAACCGCCGCCGAGCTCCATGCCGTTGAGGACCACGTCGTAGTGCTGGCCGCGGACCTTCTTCGGGTCGGTGTCGAGATACTGCGCATCCTCCGCGACCGGCGCGGTGAACGGATGGTGCGTCGCGACGTAGCGGTTCTCCACCTCGTCGTGGCTCATCAGCGGGAAATCGACCACCCACAAAAACTTCCAGTCATCGTGGCGGATCGTGAGCTTGCCCCGCTTCTGCAGGAGCGCCGCCGCCTCGAGGCGGAGACGGCCGAGGATCGCGCAGGCCTTTTCCCACGGCGCCGCCGCGAAGAAGATGATGTCGCCGTCAGCGATGCCAAGCTGCGCGGTGAGCGCGGCCTTTTCGGCCTCGGAGAAGGCTTTCACGATGGGCGATTTCCACTCGCCACCCTCGGCTTTGATGAAGGCAAGGCCCTTCGCGCCGAGGGATTTTGCGATCTCCTCCAGCGTCTTGAGCTCACCCTGCGTGAGGTCGGCGAGTCCCTTCGCGTTGACAGCCTTGACCACGCCACCGTTGGCGACGGTGGACTGGAAAATCTTAAAACCAGAATTCCTGAAGAGCTCCGTGAAATCCATCAGCTCCAGCCCGAACCGCAGGTCGGGCTTGTCCACGCCGAAGCGGTTCATCGCGTCGTGAAACGGCATGCGCTGAAACGGCGTGACGATGTCCGTGCCGAGCACGTCCTTCCACAGCTTCTTCAGCATTCCCTCGAAGAGCGCGTAGATGTCCTCGCGCGTCACGAACGACGCCTCGACGTCCACCTGCGTGAACTCCATCTGCCGGTCCGCCCGCAGCTCTGAATCCTTGGCGCGAACGCACCCGAAGACGGACTGCCCCCCGTTCCCGATATCCTCTTACGTTTTACAGGCTTCAGCCGGTGTGGACGGAGTCCCCTTTTTT
>JAPLTR010000687.1 GCA_026398065.1 Verrucomicrobiota bacterium
GGGGGGCGGGGGGCCGGGGGGGGGGGGTTGGGGGCCGGCGGGCGCGCGGGTGTTGCGCAGGCGGGCGCCGGCCGAGGCCTTGATCCGCGCGATGAGCTGCGGGCCGAGGTCGCCGAAAGAGTAGGGGCCGCCGGGTTTGGCGAGCACGTCGAACGCCCCGAGCCGCAGCGCCTCGAGGGCGAAGTCGGAGCCGCGCTGCGAGAGCGAGCTCATGATGATCACGGGCAGCGGGCGCTGCTCCATGACGATCTTGAGAAAGGTCAGGCCGTCCATGCGCGGCATTTCCAGATCGAGCGTGAGCACGTCGGGATTGAGCTCCTTGATCTTGTCGCGCGCGACGTAGGGGTCCACGGCGGTGCCAACGACCTCGATCTCCGGGTCGGCCTTGAGAGCGTCGCTCACGAGTTTGCGGACGACGGCGGAATCGTCGACGATGAGGACGCGGATGCGGCGGGCGGACATGGCGGTTAGGCTCCGGCGGGTTTCTGGTAGATCGCCGGTCGGATCATTTTCAACCGGTGTGTGATATGGGTCAGACTTTCCGAGTGACCGACAAAGAGGTAGCCGCCCGGCACCAGCCGGCGGGCGAGGCGCTCGACCAGCTGCTCCTGGGTCGGCCGGTCGAAGTAGATCATGACGTTGCGGCAGAAGATGACCTGAAACGGCTGGCTGAACGGCGGCTCGCCTTCCAGGAGGTTCAGGTGGCGGAAGGAGACCCGGTCGCGGAGGCTCGATTTGACCCGGTGGTAGCCCTCCTGGGGGCCGAAGCCCTTCTGGAAATGGGTCCGCATGACGTCGGCCGGCAGGCGGCTGACGGTCTCTTCCTTATAGATACCGGCCTTCGCCTTCGCGAGGATGCGGTGGGAAATGTCGGTGGCCTCGATCTGCCAGCCCCAGGTGCCGGCGCAGCCGGCCAGGGTCATCGCAATGGAGTAGGGCTCCTCGCCGGAGGAACAGGCGGCGCTCCAGACGTTGAGGCGGGACCAGTTTTCTTGGCGGGCGCGGGCGGCCATCTCGGGGACGGCCTTTTCGCGCAGGAAGTCGAAGTGGGCGTTTTCGCGAAAGAAGAACGTGTGGTTCGTCGAGATCGCGTCGATCAGGTTGCCCAGCTCCTCCTCGGCGCCGGGCGATTGCAGGAGCTGGCAGTAGGCGCCGAGGTCCGGGGCGTTGGTGGCGCGCAGACGTTTCCCGAGCCGGGCTGAGACGAGCTCTCGCTTGTCGGGGCCTAGATTGATGCGGCTGCGTTCGTAAACGATGCTGCGAATGAATTCAAATTCGCTGTCCCTCATGAGGTTTATCTGGGAGGAATCGGCCTGTTTGACAAAAAATTGAGTAGTGAATCGCGGTGGGGACTACTCAATCGGGTGCCGCACGGTCGGGCGGCCCGGTCCGTGGTCGGCAATTTTTTCCGTCCGCCCGACGGTTTCCCCCCCCGGGTGGGCGGACTGCGGAAACGGCCGGGTGACGGTTAAATTATATTTCACTGCAATATAGTGGGTTGTGGGGTCCGAAGAGTCCGTGGCACCACCGGTGCTTAAGGGAGGGATCATGATCGATCCCATCTTCCAAACCGACAACTACCAGTTGGCGCGGAAGCTTCTCGACGCTTCGGTGCTGCGGCAGGACGCCATCGCCACGAACGTCGCGAACGCCGAAACGCCCGGTTTCCGTCGCCTCGATATCGCGCCGGACTTCGCGGTGCAGTTGCGCGCGCGCATGCAGAGCGGCGATTTTGCCCAGTCCGCCGCCGGGCTGCGGCCGCACCTCGCCGAGGATCAGACCGCCCGCAGTGTCCGTCCCGATGGCAACACGGTCGAGATCGAGCGCGAACTCCTCCAGATGGATCGCAACGTCATCGAGCACCAGTACCTCGCGGACGTCATCTCGAGCAACCTCAAGCAACTGAAGATGGCGATCACCGGCCGCGCCACCTGACGCGCCGCGCCGCCCCTGAACCCCTCCCTTTTCACTCCGCCTCATGAACCTCATCACCGGCATCGACATCACCGCGGGAGCGCTCAACGCCCAGAAGACCCGCCTCGACATCGTCGCCCAGAACATCGCCAACGCCAACACGACCCGCACCCCCGCGGGCGGGGCCTACCAGCGCCAGGTGGTGTCGTTCGAGACCCAGCTCATCCGCAACAGCCTGCAGGGCGGCCCCGCTCTCCAGAGCGTCAAGGTCGGCACGATCTCCGCCGACCGCACCCCCGGCCAGCAGGTCTACAATCCCCAGCATCCCGATGCGACGCCGGAGGGCACGGTCACGATGCCGAATGTGAATCTCTCCTACGAAATGGTCGACCTGATCACCGCCTCCCGCGCCTACGAGGCCAACCTCGCGATCGTCAAGAACGCGCGCCAGATGGCCATGAAGACGCTCGAGATCGGCAAATAATCCCTGACGCATGAATCCCATCGGCGCCATCAACCCCCTCGCTTCCTCCGCCCTCAGCCGCATCGACGCCCCGACGGCGAAGATCGGCCACGGCCTGCTCGGTCCGCAGACCGCCGCCCCCACCTCCGAGGGCTTCGGCCAGATGCTCGACGGCCTCGTCGCGACCGTCGACGCCAAGCAGGGCACCGCCCAGGCGATGACCCGCAAGGTCCTGATGGGCGACACCGACCAGCTCCACCAGAGCGTGATCGCGATGCAGGAGGCCGGCGTCGCCTTTTCCATGATGGTCGAGGTGCGCAACAAGCTCGTCGAGTCCTATCAGGAGCTCATGCGCATGCAGGTGTAAGCCGCTACGTATCCAATATTAAACTACTTAACTGACCCTTCCGCCCGGCCCCCGCCTCCGCCCGCCCGATGAAAAATTTCGCCCAGTCCCTCCTCGATCTCTGGAAACAGCTCGGTCTCAACCAGCGCGTCTCCCTCGTCGTGGCCGCCCTCGCGGTCGCCGGCGGGCTCATCGGCGTCGTGCTCTGGTCCCAGCGCCCCGACATGCAGCTGCTCTACGCGCGCATGGGCGAGAAGGACGCCGCCGCCGTCATCAGCTACCTCCAGTCGCAGAACATCCCCCACCAGGTCTCGGCCGGTGGCACGAGCGTGATGGTCCCATCCGACAAGGTCTATAAGCTCCGCATGGATCTCGCCAGCAAGGGTCTCCCGAGCGGCGACGGCGTGGGCTTCGAGATCTTCGACAAGGGCCAGTTCGGCCTCTCCGACTTCGTCCAGCGCACCAACTACCTCCGCGCCGTGCAGGGCGAGCTCGCCCGCACCATCTCCCAGCTCGCCGGCGTCCGCTCCGCCCGCATCATGATTGTGCAGCCCGAAAACCGCCTCCTGCTCACCGAACAGGGCGTGAAGTCCACCGCCTCGGTGTTCGTCGACGTCGGCGGCGGCCGCCTCGAGGTCGAGCAGGTCAACGCCATCCGCCACCTCGTCGCCAACGCCGTGCAGGGGCTCTCGCCCGACCAGGTGGCCGTGATCGACAACCGCGGCCGCACCCTCTCCGAGGAATTGAAGCAGGATCCCACGCTCGGCTCCGCCTCCTCGCAGATGCGCTACCGGGCGCAGGTGGAGGACTATCTTTCCAAGAAGGTCGAGACCATGCTCGCCACCGTCATCGGCCCCGGCAACGCCGTCGTCCGCGTCTCCGCCGAGATCGAGACCGAGGCCACCACGCTCACCTCCGAGAAATACGACCCCGAGGGCCAGGTCGTCCGCACCCAGACCCAGACCGACGACACCACCAATTCCTCCGAGGCCCGCGCCGCGGGCGGCGCCGCGGGCGTGAGCGCCAACGTCCCGGAAAAGAGCGCCGGCAACGCCGACAACAGCCGATCGAGGCGCTCCGCCAGGTCGTGATGAACGCCCTCGGCCTCAAGCCCGTCGCCGGCCAGACCCCCGACATGATGGTCACCGTGCAGGAGCAGGCGTTCCAGAGTGCCGTGGTGCTGCCGGAGCAGTTCGAGGCCGCCCAGGGCGAGACCCGCCTGCAGGGCTGGCTCGAGGTCGCGAGCCGCTGGGCCGCCGTCGGTGGCGCCTGCCTCGTGCTCCTGATCTTCCTCCGCGTCCTTTCCCGCCAGAAGCCCGAGCCCGTCCCGGTCGAGGTGCTGTCCCTCACGCCCGACGCCGCCGCCCGCTCCCTGCCCAATTCCAACTCGGTCACGCCCGAACTCCTCAACGAGCTCATCCGCCAGAAGCCCGCCAACGTCGGCGTGGCCCTCCGCGACTGGGTGTCGAACGCGGCGCCCGCGGCCACCAGCAAAAACTAACGCCCGACCATGGCCGCCGACATCGACTATTCCAAACTCAGCCGCCAGCAGAAGCTCGCGGTCTTCCTCATCGTCATCGGCCCCGAGTCCGCTGCCGAGGTCCTGCGCCAGTTCGATGACACGGAGATCGAGATGCTCTGCCGCGAGATGTCGGTCTTCACGATCGTCCCCCATGCGGTGCAGAAGCAGGCCATGGAGGAGTTCTCCGCCCTGGTTGCGCAGAGCGCCGGCTCGGCCATGGGCGGCCTCGGTTACGCGCAACGCACCCTCGAGATCGCCAAGGGCGACTACAAGGCCTCCGCCATCATCGGCCGGGTCGGTCCCGTCGGCACCTCGGTCGAGGTCATCAAGGAGATTTCCGAGATGGAGGGCCGCCAGATCTTCAATCTCGTCAAGCACGAGCAGCCCCAGACGATTTCCTTTCTTCTCTCGTATCTCGACAGCGCGAAATCCGCCGAGGTCTTCCAGCTCCTCAGCCCCGACCTGCGCGAGGAGGTCGTCGAGCGCCTCGGCACCATCGAGAGCACCTCGCTGGAGCTCGTCGGCAAGATCGCGAAGTCGCTCGGCAAGCACTACGACAGCAAGGTGCGCCCCGCCTTCCACCGCAGCGGCGGCGTCCGCTCCGTCGCCGACCTCCTGAACCAGCTCGACAAGGAGATGAGCAAGAACCTCCTCGCCCGCCTCGAGGAGCGCAACGCCACCCTCGGCGCCGCCATCCGCAAGAAGCTCTTCAGCTTCGAGGACCTCAACCGCCTGCAGCCGGCCGATCTCCAGCGCGTGCTGCGCGAGGTGGATTCGTCGAACCTCGCGGTTTCGATGAAGTCCGCCAGCGAGGGCCTGCGCGACAAGATCTACGGCGCCATCTCCAAGCGCGCCGCCGAGTCCCTCAAGGAGGAGCTCGAGATGCTCGGGCCGGTCCGCCTCAAGGACGTCGAGGTCGCGCAGGACGCCATCATCCAGGTCGTCCGCCGCCTCGAGGAGGAGGGCCAGATCACCCTCGATTCCGACAGCGCCGGCGGCGTCGTCGCCTGAACCTGCCACCACTTCAACCCTCCACTCCGTTGGCCTACGCCAAGCTCATCCCCTTCGACCGTCCGCTGTCCGGCGCCGCCATCCCGGGCACGGCCGGCCGGTTCTGCTCCGAGGCCGACCTCGCCGCCCGCGACGAGGCGGCGTACCATCGCGGCATCGACGCCGCGCGGGCGCTGGCCGACCAGCAGATGGTCGAGTTCCGCCACGACATGGAGCAGCTCGGCGACGGTGTGTTCAAGAAGCTCGCGACCATCGAGCCGTCGCTCGTTTCCCAGCTGCGTGATGCGCTGCCCGCCCTCGCCCTCGACA
Organism: Verrucomicrobiota bacterium; assembly: GCA_026398065.1. Taxonomy (GTDB): domain Bacteria; phylum Verrucomicrobiota; class Verrucomicrobiia; order Opitutales; family Opitutaceae; genus GAS368. The sequence goes on from JAPLTR010000687.1 coordinate 5,566, forward strand.
TCGCGCGCCGCCTCCTGGCCGGCTACGAGCCGCCGCCCGAGGTCGTGTCCCGCCTCTGCGAGGAGGCGCTGTCCGAACTCTTTCCCGAGCGGGAGAATCTCGAGCTGTCCGTCGGCGCGCGCGACGCCGCCCTCCTGGAGAAGATCCAGCCGGACTGGCTCGCCCGCTACCCCGGCCTGCGCATCCGGACCGAGGCGACGTTGAAGCCCGGCGACTGCCAGGTCCGCTCCCGCTTCGGCCTCACCGACGCCCGCCTCCAGACCAAGCTCACCGCGTTGGAACGCAATCTCGCCCCCGCATGAACGCCTCCGTCGCCCCGCTCGTCGATGTCCTCCGCTCGCAGGTCCGCCACCTGCCGTCGGTCCAGCGCGTCGGCACCGTCACGGGCGTCTCCGGCCTCATCATCGAGTCCGACGGCCCCAATGTCGGCCTCGGTGAGCTCTGCCTCATCCGCTCCGGCCGCGACGATTTCAGCGTCCGCGCCGAGGTCGTCGGCTTCCGCGAACACCGCGTGCTCCTCATGCCGCTCGGCGAGACCGCCGGCCTGCACGTGGGCTGCGAGGTCGCCGCCACCGACCATCCGGCGCTCCCGCGCGTCGGCCCCGAGATGCTCGGCCGCGTCCTCGACGCGCTCGGCCGGCCGTTCGACGGTCTTGGCCTGCTGCCCGTGGACCGCATGGCCACGCGGTCCACGCTGCCGCCGCACCCGCTGCGCCGCCAGCGCATCAAGGCCCCCTTTGTCACCGGCGTCCGCGCCATCGACTCCTTCATCCCGTTCGGCCGCGGCCAGCGTCTCGGCCTCTTCGCCGGCTCCGGTGTCGGCAAGTCCACCCTGATGGGCATGATCGCCCGGGCCTCCGAGGCCGACGTCGTGGTGATCGCCCTCGTCGGCGAGCGCGGCCGCGAGGTCCGCGAGTTCATCGAGAAGGACCTCGGCCCCGAGGGCATGAAGCGCGCGATCGTCGTGGTCGCCACCTCCGACACCTCCGCGCCCCTGCGGCTCCGCGCGGCCACCACCGCCACCTCGATCGCCGAGGCCTGGCGCGACGCCGGCAAGAATGTCCTCTTCATGATGGACTCGGTCACGCGCTACGCGATGGCCCAGCGCGAAATCGGCCTCGCCGTGGGCGAGCCGCCCGCCACGCGCGGCTACACGCCCTCCGTCTTCGCCATGCTCCCGCGTCTCCTCGAGCGCGCCGGCGCTGGCGAGACCGGCGCGATCACCGCGCTGTACACCGTGCTCGTCGAGGGCGACGACATGAACGAGCCCGTCGCCGACGCCGTGCGCGGCATCCTCGACGGCCACATCGTGCTCTCCCGCGCCCTCGCGCACTTCAACCACTATCCCGCGATCGACGTCCTGGAGAGCGTCTCCCGTCTCACCCGCGACGTCTGCTCGCCCGAGGAGGTCATCGTCGCCGGCAAGGCCCGCGAGCACCTCGCGCTCTACCGCAAGAACGAGGACCTCATCTCCATCGGCGCCTACACCAAGGGCGCCAACCCCGCCCTCGACCATGCCATCGCCCTGCATGAGCCGCTGAAAAACTTCCTCCGCCAGTCCGTGCACGACCACACCCCCCGTGCGCAAACGTTCGCCAACCTCAAAAAAATCGTCGCATGAAACGGTTCCGCTTCCCCCTCCGCCCGGTCGCCGTCCTTCGCGCGCATCACGAGATCCGCGCCCGCGAGGCGTTCGCCGCCTCGGTCCACTCCTACGTCAAGTCCGAGGAGTTCCTGAACGCCACCCGCGCCCGCGTCGCGCAGTTCGAGGCCGCGCTCTTCGCCGGCCGCCGCACCACCTTCAACCCCGCCGAGGAGGCCCAGCAGCTCGCCGCCTACCGCCGCGAGTGCACCGCCGAGGGCGAGGCCGAGCGCGCAACCTTCGCCGCCCGCGCCGAGATGGACCGGTGCCGCACCGCCTACCTGGACGCCCACCGCAAGCTTGAGGTCGTGAAGCGCCTCGAGTCGAAGGCCCGCGAGGACCACCGCCTGGAGGCCAACCGCGAGGAACAGGCCGAATTCGATGACTTTGCGACGCGCCGCGCCATGCGCCGCTCGCCCCTCTTCAGCTCATGATCGCCAAACTGCAAAACCCGGCCGTCGGCGCCGCCATCGGCATTCTCCTCAGCATCGGGGTCGGGGCTTCGTCCGCGATGCGCGTCCTCACGCCGCTGATGGAGAAAGCCGTCGTCCACACCGACAAAAAGCCGCCCACCGACCTCAAGGAGAAGGGCTGGGATTTCTGGACCATCGAGATCGACAACCTCTCCAACGAACTGAAGGAGGAGCGCGCCCGCCTGAAGAAGCAGGCCGAGCTCATGGACCAGCGCGCCGCCCGCCTCGCCGCCGAGGAGAAGGAACTCGGCAAGGTCCGCTCCGACATCGAGACACTCCGCAAGGAGATCGCCGACAAGGTCGTCGAGATCAATGCCGACGAGACCAAGAACCTCCGCACGCTGGCCCAGACCTATGCCTCGCTCACACCGCGCGGGGCCGTCGCGATCTTCCGCGAGATGGATGATGGCACCGCCGTGAAGATTCTCTCGCTCATGAAGTCCGACCTCGTCGGCCCCATCTTCGAGGAGATGAGCAAGACCGCCTCGCCGGACGGCACGCCGCTCGCGCGCCGCGCCGCGCTCCTTTCCGAAAAACTGCGCCTGCTGAAGGCCGCCAAGCAGAACGCCTCGTCCTAATTTTCCACCGACAGTTTTCCCGCGCCAAGGATCGGCGCGGTCGCAATCCACGGAGGGTGCCGCACTATGCAACTCTCCGTCTCCACGTCCCCCGCCGACACCACTCTCGCCTACCTGCTCCTGGGCGGCGTCGCGCCCTGCACCACCACCGCCGCCGAGGGGGCCGCCCCGTTTGCCGAGCTCTTCCCGGGCCTGGCCTCGACCCCCCAGGCGGGCACATCCCTGCCGTCCGGTGGTGCGACGGTCTCGCCCGAGGGCGCCGCGCTCGTCGCACCCTTCACCGAGCTAACTCCCACCGGTCCTGCGGGGATGGCACCCTCTCCGGGGCCGGCGGTCGCCGTCGTCGCGGAGGAGTCCGCTCCCGTCTGGGTGGGCTCGACCCAGCCGCAGACCGTTTCCTCCCCGGCCTCCCTGAGGCATTCCGCGGAGCCGTCGGTTTCCACGGCCGAGGCGACGGACGAGCTTCCCGCCGCGACCCCCGGCCGCCCGGCGACGGAAAGCGCGGGCGTTCCGAATCGCCCGGGTTCCCGCCCCGCCACCGGCGCGCGGGGTCCCAAGCGCGACCCGCAGCTGCCGGTGCCAACGGTCAACCCGCTGCCGGTCGATGGCCTTCCCTTGGTCCCGACGCTCGCCCCCGTGCCGGCCCCGGTCGCCGTCTCGCTCGCAGAAACCGCCCTCACTCCCGCTCCGGAATCGGATTCAGCCCTTCCCGCCGAACCCGACGCGGCCCCGGCCCCCTCGTCGGTGGCTCCGTCCGTCCTTCCGCTGGCTCCCGCGGTCCCTGACCAGGTGCCGGTCGCGTCGCCGGTCTCCTCCAAACCGACCGAAGCCCCGGCGTCCCTTGCGGTGACCTCTCGCCGTCCGATGGCCGGGCAGACTCCCGCGCCCACCGGTGCGGCGGGTGGTGCCGAGCGTCGCGTCGATCCCTTCCCGGGATCGGCCGACCAGGCGTCCGACGAGCTTGACCTCGCCAAGGGCGAAGGGGCCGACCTTTCGGCGCCGGTGGCCGAACCGGTTGCTCCCAACACCTTCGCTCCCTCCGAGATTCTCTCGCGGCAGTTTGCGCCCTCGTCGCGTTCGGCCGGGACGAACGAGTCCTCGCGCTTTCTCACCGAGCCGCGCGCCTTTGCCTTCGCTTCGCCCCTTTCGCCAGTCACGCCCGCCCCGGTCGAGCTCTCGTCGCTCACCGCGATGGCGGACGCGGCCGCCGCCACCCCCGCCGCCCCGGCGGGCGCCGGCCTCGCCACGACGGCCGAGGTCTCGGAGCTGGCCGCCGCTCTGTTGTCCACCTCCTCGCCGGAAGGCCGGGAAGTTTCGGCCGGTGCCCGCACCGAAAAGACCGCGGTTTCCCGCGGGGCAAAAATTGCCGCGACGTCCCGGTATTTTTCGGCCGAGAAAAATCCCGACCAATTCGCCACAGATAAAACTTTTCTAAGCGCTTCCTCGCAGGTAGTTGCGAAGTCAGACTCAAGCGTTGGCACCGGCGTTGCTAAAGCAGAGGCCACCATGCCCGCCACCTTCCTCAACCAACCCGCCACCGCCGCCGTGCACGCGCACGCGCCGGTCCCGTCGGTGGCATTGGCGGCGGCGGACCGTTCGGCCGATTTTACGTCGGCTTCGGTGCTGGCCCCCGAGGGCGTGGACACGGCTCACCGCGCCGTCGAGGCGGTGCTGACCGCGGTTGACCGTTTCTCGGCCGGCGAGCGGCACTCGGTGTATCTCAATTTTTCCGTCGGCGGCGCCGATCTCAACGTGCGCGTCGAGCTGCGCGCCGACCAGGTGCACGCGACCTTCCGCACCGACTCCCCGGAACTCCGCACCGCGCTCGCGCGCGAGTGGCAGGCCGTGAATGGCAGTGACGCCGGCGACCGGACGCAGCGCGTCGCCACCCCGGTGTTCACCGCGAATTCCAATTCGCCCGATTCTTCCAATCTCTCCTCGTTCGCCGGTGGCGACGGCTCCTCGCGGCAACGCGATCCGGGCGCCCGCCAGACCGGCGGGGAATCCTTCGAGGTTGCCGCCGCCCGCAACCGCGGGGCGCGTTCCACGGCTCCGGTCCGTTCGACCGAGGCCGTTTCCTCCCCTTCCCGCCCGGCCGCTCCGTCCGGTCCCCGCCGTCTCCTCGCCCACGCCTGATTTTCCCCCTATGTCCGCCGTCTCCGCCATTTCCTCCACCAAAACGGCCGCCGCCACCGACGGGACCGACACCACGTCGACCGCGTCGCGGGTTCCGCAAAAAACCCTCGGTCAGAATGATTTTCTCAAGCTCCTCGCGAAGCAGTTCCAGACGCAGGACCCGATGAAGCCGATGGAGGACACCGCGTTCATCGCGCAGATGGCGCAGTTCTCCTCCCTGGAACAGACGAAGACGATGACCGCTGACATGGCTGCCCTTCGCTCCGATCAGCAGCGCACCGCCGCCAATTCCTACCTCGGGCACCGCGTCACCGTTGACGACGGCAAAAAGGGCACCGCCGTCGGCGACGTCACGGCCGTCGATGCCCGCGGCACCGAGCCGCAGCTCGTGATCAACGGCGTCAGCTACCCTCTCTCCTCCGTGCTCCTGGTGGAGCCCGGCTCACTCACCACCCCGCAACCGGTTTCCTCGACCGGGGCTTAATCCTCCAACCCACCATATATCACCATGTCACTCATCGGCACAATGGGCAGCGGCGTCAGCGCGTTGCGGACGTTCATGAAAGGTCTCGAAGTCATCGGCAATAACATCGCGAACGTGAACACCACGGGCTTCAAGGCCTCGGACGCGAAGTACACCGACACCTTCAGCAACATCCTCCAGCGCTCCGCGCCATCGAGCGCCAGCGGTTCCAACACGCCGTCCATCGGCGTCGGCACGGGCGTGACCCTCGCGGGCGTGACCACCAATTTCACCCAGGGCTCCCTGGCCAGCACTGGCAAGGACACCGATCTCGGCATCTCCGGCAACGGTTTCTTCCATGTCAAGAATCCCACCGACTCCTCCGAGTACGCCTCCCGTTCGGGCGACTTCCGCTGGGATGACAAGGGCTTCCTCGTCACCACCCAGGGCTACCGCGTCCAGGGTCTCACCGGCACCGGTCTCGGCACGGTTGGCGACATTCAGCTCGGCACGCCGCCCACCGGCACCCAGCGCCAGTCGGCCAGCATCGACCGCGCGGGCAATGTCGTGGAATTCTATTCCGACGGCACCTCGGCGGTGACCAATCAGGTCTTGCTGCAGAACTTCAACGATCCCAATGCCCTGACGAACATCGGCAATGGGCTCTACACCAGCCTGCTGTCGGCCGGCCCGATCGGCGCCGCCGCCGGGTCCTCGGACCTCCAGACCGGCACCACCAACGCCCCCGGCCAGAACGGCCTCGGCGTCATCCAGGCCGGCACCCTTGAGCTCTCCAACGTCGATCTCACCGACCAGTTCTCCAATCTCATCACCACCCAGCGCAGCTTCCAGGCCGGTTCCCGTCTGATCACGGTGTCCGACACCGTCCTCGAAGACATCGTCAACCTGAAGCGCAGCTAATTCCTGACGGCAGGGGGTGGGAGGCCTGGTCCTCCGCCCCCTGCGTTCGGCGCTCCAACTCCTTACCACCATGGCCGCTCCCAAAGCCGAAGCCCCTCCCGCCAAAGGCGAAGCCACGCCCACCGTCATCACGCCCGCGGCCCCCGCCAAAAAGGGTGGCATCGGCGCGTGGATCCCGGTCATCGCCGCCGTCCTCCTCGCTCCCGTCGCCACCTGGGCGACCGTCGAGTTTGTCCTTCTCCCGCGGTTGCAGAAGAAGATCGCCGCAGCGGCCACCGAGGAACCCGGCGCCGAGCCGGCCGGCCACGCCGCCGAGGCGCCCGCGCACGGCAGCAAGCCGGGCAAGGAGGGCAAGGCCGGGGGCAAGGAGTCCGCCGGCGGTCCCGGCACCTATGAGTTCCAGAACGTCGTCGTGAACCTCGCCGGCACGATGGGCACGCGCTACCTCAAGACCAGTTTCATCGTCACCGCTGCGCCCAACGCCGACATCCGGGGCCTGTTCGAGGGCGCCAAGCCCAAGCTCACCGATGTCACGCTCAACGTCCTGTCCTCGCTCACGCTCGCCGATCTGGAAGAGCCCGGCGCCAAGAATGTCATCCGCGAAAAGCTGGTGATGGCGTACAACCAGGCCCTCGGCAAGAAAGTCGCCGACCAGGTCTATTTCTCGGATTTCGTGATCCAGTAGCCGGACCCTCTCATGGCCGACGAAGCAGACAAACCGGTCAGCGACTTTCTCGATCAAAACGAGATCGACAAGCTGCTCGCGCAGACGACCGAGACGCAGCCGAAGAAATCGATGGTGCTCGGCGCCAGCGCGACCGCCGCCGGCACGCTGAAGATCGAGCCCTACGATTTCCGCAATCCCGCGTTTCTCTCCGAGGCCGAGCTGCGCCGGCTGCGCCTGCTGCATGAGGATTTCATCCGCTACCTCAGCGCCCGGCTCTCGCTCTACCTGCGCATGGAGTTTGGCGTCAAGATGTCCAAGCTCACCACCGTCACGTACTCGAAATTCTGCGAGTCGCTGCCGAATCCCACCCACCTTTCGCTCTTCAAGGTCGAGCCGCTCACCGGCGTCGGCATTTTGGACATCAACCCGCGCCTCGCCCTCACCATCGCCGACCGCCTCCTCGGCGGCCGCGGCCACTCGGTCAAGGTCGAGCGCTACCTCACCGAGATCGAGATCGCCCTCATCGAGGACGTGATCCTCATCCTCCTCGAGGAGTGGTGCACCCAGTGGAAGGCCGAGCAGGAGCTTCGTCCCGCCCTCATCGGCCACGAGAACAACGGCCGCTTCCTCCAGACTTCGCCCAAGGATGCCATCGTCCTCGCCCTCTCCCTCGAGGTGAATTTCGGCGACTGCTCCGAGCAGATCCAGATCGGCGTGCCCTACTACACCATCGAGCCGGTGGTGAAGAAGATGCAGGCCCGCCGCCAGAAGGACACCGCCGTCGCCCAGACCGCGAAGCGCGCCGAGTGGCAGAAGTCCTACGACCGCATCACCGTCCCCGTCCGCGCCGAGTGGCAGGCCTTCGAGCTTTCCGTGCGCGAGATCGCCTGCCTCCGCGTCGGCGACGTGATCGAGATGCAGCCCACCCTGTGCAGCGAGACCCGCGTGCTCCTCAATGGCACCCCGAAATTTGTCGGCACCGTCGGACTCGATTCCGACCGGGTCGCCGTGCAGCTCACCCGCAAACTCCCTTCTGAGGACTCCCCCCATGGCAAATCTGACGGACGAAAAATCACTTGATATCGTGCTCGACGTGAAGGTGAAGGTCACCGTCCAACTCGGCTCGGTCAACCTTCCCATGCGCGACGTGCTCGAGCTCGCCACCGGCTCCATCGTGCAGCTCATGCAGCACGCCAGCGACCCCGTCGGCCTGTTCGTCAACGACAAGCTCGTCGCCTACGGCGAGGTCGTCGTCGTCGAGGACAACTTCGGCATCAAGATCACCGAGCTCGTCGGCAGCGCCAAGCCATGACGTCGCGGTTTCGCACGCTCTCCGCCGCGCTCCTCGCCCTCGCGATGACCGCCGCGGTCGCCATCGCGGCGGATGACAACAAGGTCATCTTCCCCGCCAGCAAGGACTCCGCCTCCGCTTCGGCCGGCGCCGCAGGCAACGGCAGCCTCGGGAACATGTCCCTCATCGTCGGCCTCGTGCTCGCCGCCGTCGGCGGCTGGTTCGTCTGGCGCGGCCGCATGTCGGCACCGCTCAGCCGCGACAAGGCCCTGCTCGCGATCAGCGAGACGCGTTCGCTCGGCAACCGCCAGTACCTCGTCGTCGCCTCCTACGAGAACAAGAAATTCCTCCTCGGCGTGTGCCCCGGCCGCATCGACCTCCTCGCCCCGCTGCACGACGCGGCCGCGGCTCCGGCGGAGAAACCGCGCTCATGAGCCGCTGGCGCGCATTTTTTCTGACGGTCCTGGTGGCCTTCGCCTCCGTCCTTCCGGTCGCGGCCCAGCCGGGCACGCCCAGCGTGCTCAACCCCACGGGCGCACCGGCCACGGCCGCCGCCACGCCGCCCGTCGCGACCCCGTCCCCGTCCGGTGCGCCGGCCGCCGCGCCCTTTCGCCTGAACATCGGCCTGGAAGGCAATGGCCAGGGCGGCGACGTCAGCGTCGCCGTGCAGATCGTCATCATCATGACGCTGCTCTCGGTCGCCCCGTCGATCGTGCTCCTGATGACGAGCTTCACGCGCATCGTGATCGTGCTCGGCTTCGTCCGCACCGCCCTCGGCACTCCGTCCGCCCCGTCGAACCAGATCATCGTCGGGCTCTCCCTGTTCCTCACGTTCTTCCTCATGGGCCCCGTCGTCGACCGCGTGAACAACGAGGCGCTCCGCCCCTACCTCGACGGCAAGATCACCTCCGTCGAGGCCATCGACAAGGCCTCCGTGCCGTTGAAGCAGTTCATGCTCAAGCAGACCCGCACCCGCGACATCGAGTACTTCCTCGAGCTCGGCGGCTACGGTCCGACCGCCATCAAGGACCTGCCCATGCGCGTGGTGATTCCGGCCTTCGTCATCAGCGAGCTCCAGACCGCCTTCCAGATGGGATTCCTGCTGTTTCTGCCGTTCCTCGTCATCGACTTCCTCGTGTCGTCCGTGCTCATGGCGCTCGGCATGATGATGATGCCGCCCGTCACGATCGCGCTCCCGCTCAAGCTCCTGCTCTTCGTCCTCGTCGACGGCTGGCATCTCGTCGTCCGCTCGCTCGTCCAAAGTTTCGCCGCCTGATCCGCCATGAATCCCGACCTCGCCATCGACCTCTTCAAATCCACCGTCGTCTTCGCGCTCTACATCGTGGCGCCGTTCCTCGGCGTGACGCTGGTCGTCGGGCTGATCGCGAGCCTCATCCAGTCGGTCACCAGCATGCAGGAGCAGACGCTCACGTTCATCCCCAAGCTCCTGGCCCTCGCCGGCCTGTCGCTCCTGCTGACGCCCTGGCTGCTCCGCGCGCTCTCCGAATTCACAATCACGCTCATCACCCGGATGGGCACGCTGGGCCATTGAGTCCGGGGCGGCCCCCGCACCGCAGCCCACCTGATCACCCGCCATGCCCCTCGACTTTCTCGTCGCCTGGATGATGGTGTTCCTCCGCTCGCTGGGCGTGGTTCTCCAGCTCCCGGTGCTGGCCGGCCGGCCCATTCCCATTCCGGTGCGCGTCGCGATCTGCGCCTGTCTGGCGACCCTCCTGACCGGCGTCGTGCCCTCCAAGCCCGTTGAACTGGGTGTGTCCCCGCTCGTGGTTGCGGTCGCCGGGGAAGTTTTCCTCGGTCTCGCCCTCGGGTTTGTCACGCGCATGGCGTTTGCCGCGGTCGAAATGGCCGGCCGCCTCATGTCGACCGAGGTCGGCCTCGCCGCCTCGCCCGGGATGGGCGTGCCCGAGCCGTCCACCGAGCCGCTGGCGTCGCTCCTCGCCTCGTTCGCCCTCGTCCTCTTCTTTCTCCTCGGCGCCCACCACACCGTCATCACCGCGCTGGCGCGGAGTTTTTACTATGCCCCGGCCGGCCATCCGGCGCTCAACGCGGATGCGGGCGTGGCGTTTATCCGCATGACCGGGCACGTGATTGAGATCGGGCTGCGCATCGCGGCTCCGTTCATCGCGCTGAACTTTCTCGTGACCCTGGCGTTTTCCGTCCTCGGGCGGGCGGTCCCGAAGATGAACGTCTACGTCGTCAGTTTTTCCGCCCGCGCGCTGATCGGCTTCGGCCTGCTGAGCACCTCCGCCTCGCTGGTCGGCCGCTATCTCTACGTCGAGTTTGGCGACATGCCGCTGCGCATGTTGCAACTGCTGCCGCCGCGCTGAGGCGGGCTGGGGCAGGGGAGGCCCGCCCGCGGTCCGGGGGCGTGGCCCTGCCGTGCCGTGATTGCGTAGGTGACCGCCGCGAGGCGGTCCCGTCTCGCGGTAACGCGTTGAGATGCCCCGGGCCCGTCGGTCCGTTCCACCATCTCTCGGCAAAATTTGCCGAGATTTTGACGTTCAGTTTCCGGCAGTTGGCCGACCAGCCGTTTTGCCGGAATGCGAAATGTTTAATTCGTTGGTATTATTTAACTAATGCAGCGCTTCAGATCTTTGGCATCCGCGTTGCAATAGGGAGGCTCCACTATCAATGGCTGACACCGACCAAGACCAAAAAACTGAGCAGGCGAGCGAGAAGAAGCTCTCCCAGGCGCACGAGCGCGGCCAGTTTGCGAAGTCGCACGAGGTCACGGTGCTTTTCCCCATCGCCGCCACCCTCGGGGTGCTCACCCTGACCGCCCAGTCCGCGTCGCGCGACGTGGCCGAGTATGCGGTCGCGACGTTCACCCGGTTCGGCACGACCCCGGTCGCCAGCGACACGGTGACGACGCAGCTCGGCGAAGTGATGATCACCACGGGCCGCGCCCTCGGGCCGTTTCTTTTTGCCATCGTCGGTGGCGTACTCCTCGCGGGCGGCATCCAGAGCGGCTTCCGCCTCACGCCCGAGGTCGTCACCTTCAAGCTCGACAGCCTCAATGTCGTCGCCGGCTTCGGCCGCATCTTTTCGAAGAGCGTCCTGGTCCGCAGCGGCATCGATCTCCTGAAGGTGATCGGCATCGGCCTCTCCCTCTGGCTCGGCGCCCGCGGCCTGATGTACGACCCGCTCTTCAGCGCCCCGGTCGAGGCCGCGTATCTCGGCCAGTTCCTCAACCAGGCGACCCTCCTCTTCCTCACGCGCCTCCTGCTCTCGCTCGGCGTCGTCGCCGCGATCAGCTACAGCTACGAAAAGTTCAAGACCTCCCGCGAGCTCATGATGACCAAGGAGGAGGTCAAGGAGGAGCGGAAGCAGGCCGAGGGCGACGGCGCCACCAAGGCCGCCATGCGCCGCATGGGCCGCCGCCTCATCCAGAAGCAGATGCTCGCCGCCGTGAAGACCGCCGACGTGATCGTCACCAACCCGACCCACTACGCCGTCGCCCTCAAGTACGAGCGCGGCAAGGACCAGGCCCCCGTCGTCCTCGCCAAGGGCGAGAACCGGTTTGCGCAGCGCATCAAGGCCCTCGCCGCCGAGCACGGCGTGCCGACCGTCGAGAACAAGCCCGTCGCCCGCCTCCTCTTCGCCATGGGCAAGGTCGGCGAGACGATCCCCGCCGAGCTCTACTCCGCCGTCGCGGCGATCCTCGCGGTCGTCTACCGCACGCACCGCTACTATTTCTACAACCTGAAGTCCCGCCGCCTCTCGGAGGGCGCCGCCTAACCCATGGCCGCCGTCGCCTCCAGTTCCAGCCCCGTCGCGCAGCTCCTCAAGCGGGCGGACCTCCTCTTCACCGGGGGGCTGTTTGTCACCATCCTGCTGCTGATCATGCCGATCCCGCCGGTGATGCTGGACACGTTCCTGGCGCTGAACATGGGCCTGTCGTTCCTCGTCCTGCTCGCGATCGTCTACGTGAAGGATCCGCCCGAGTTCTCCAGCTTCCCCACGCTGCTCCTCGCGCTCACGCTCTTCCGCCTCGCGCTCAATATCTCCACCACCCGCCAGGTGCTCGTCCACGGCTACGCCGGCCAGGTCATCGAGGCGTTCGGACACTTCGTCATCCAGGGCAACTACGTCGTCGGCGCCGTGGTGTTCGTGATCCTTGTCGTCATCAACTTCGTCGTCATCACCAAGGGCGCGGGCCGCATCGCCGAGGTGAGCGCCCGCTTCACCCTCGACGCCCTGCCCGGCAAGCAGATGGCCATCGATGCCGAGCTCAACGCCGGCATCATCGACGAGGTCACCGCCACCGCCCGCCGCGTGAAGGTCCAGAAGGAGGCCGATTTCTACGGTGCGATGGACGGCGCCTCGAAGTTCGTCCGCGGCGACGCCGTCGCCGGCATCATCATCACCCTCGTCAACGTCATCGGCGGTTTCGCCATCGGCGTGATGCAGATGGGCCTCTCGCTCACCGAGGCGCTCTCGAAGTTCACCCTTCTCTCCATCGGTGACGGTCTCGTCTCCCAGATCCCCGCCCTCATCCTCTCCATCGGCGCCGGTCTCCTCGTCACCCGCGCCTCCGACAACAACAATCTCGGCACCCAGCTCGCCACCCAGCTCTTCCGTTATCCCCGCGCGATCAAGATCGTCGCCGGCATGATGGTGGTGTTCGCGTTCATGCCCGGCATGCCGATGCTGCCTTTCCTCGGCCTCGCCGGCATCGCCGCCTTCCTTGGGAAAATTCTCCAGGAGCAGGAAACCGCCACCGGCCACGCGTTTGGCACCGAGGGCGCCGCCGCGGCCGTGGCCAAGAGCGCGGCCGCCGCCAAGGGCGGTTCCGACGGCAAGTCCGGCGCCGCCGCCGCACCCGCCAGCCCCGCGCCCGGCTCCGCCGAGGATGTCCGCAAGCTCATCGAGACCGACATCTTCGCCATCGAGATCGGCTACGGCCTCCTCGGCCTCGCCGACTCCAAGAACGGCGGCGAGCTCCTCGCCCGCGTCACCGGCGTCCGCAAGGCCCTCGCCCGCGAAAAGGGCATCGTCGTCCCGCCGGTCTCCGTCCGCGACAATCTCGAGCTCGAGCCCAACGACTACCGTTTCCTCCTCCGCGGCAAGTGCATGGCCCGCGGCCAGCTCATGCCCGGCCGCTGGCTCGCCATGAACGTCTCCGGCTCCAAGGTCCGCCTCAAGGGCGTCCCCACCCGCGAGCCCGTCTTCAACCTCGAGGCCACCTGGATCGACGAGGGCGAGAAGAAGACCGCCGAGCTCAACGGCTTCACCGTCGTCGACCCCGCCTCCGTCCTCATCACCCATCTCTCCGAGACCCTCAAGGCCAACGCCCACCATCTCCTCGGCCGCCAGGAGGTGCAGCTCCTCGTGGACCACCTCAAGACCGCGCAGCCCGCCCTCATCGCCGAGCTGCTCCCCGACCTCGTCACCCTCGGCATCATCCAGCGCGTCCTCCAGAACCTCCTCCGCGAGAACGTCGCGATCCTCAACCAGCCGCTCATCCTCGAGGGCATCGCCGACTTCGCCTCCCTCTCGAAGAACCCCGACGACCTCAGCGAGCTCGTCCGCCGCCGCCTCGGCCTGTATTTTGTTCCTGAATACGAGTGCCGCCCCGGCGTCGTCCGCGCCGTCACGCTCGACCCGCGCTTCGAGCAGTGGCTCTCCACCAAGGTCCACCGGTCCCCGACCGAGGTCGGCCTCGCCCTCGACCCCGCCACCGCCCGCTACCTCATCGAGCAGATCACGGCCCGCACCAACGACCTCACCGCCGCCGGCCAGCCCGCCGTCATGGTGGTCTCGACCGAGATCCGCCTCCCGCTCAAGCGCTTCTTCGAATCCTCCTTCCCCCGCGTCACCGTCCTCGCCTTCCAGGAGCTGCCCGCCGCCACCGAGGTCGAGAACGCCGGCATCATCGCCCCGCCCGCGCACATCGCGCGCGCCGAGGTCCCGCTCAAGGCCGCCGCCTAACCCGCCATGTCCACCCCGGCCCCCCGCCTCGCCCCCGGCACCTACAAGTTCACGGTCAAATCGATCGAGCAGGCCGTCTCGCTCATCCGGGAAAAACTCGGCCCGACCGCCCGCGTCCTCTCCGTCCGCTCCGTCGAGGCGACCGGCCTGAAGAAGCTCTTCAATTCGCCCAAGCTCGAGGTCATCGCCCAGATCGACGCGCCGTCCGCGGAGTCGCTCGCCGCCTCGCACACCCCGCTCGCCGCCGTCTCCTCCGAGCCCGCGCTCCCCCCGTCCGCCCCCGCGCCCTCACCCGCGTCGCGCAACCGCCTCGAGCCGCTCTCGCCGACGCTCGGCCTCAGCGGCCTGCTCCGCCGCTCCGGCATCACCGAGAGCGCGCTCACCCGCCTCCAGGCCGGCGCCAACTGGAACGAACTCAACACGCTCCCGCTCCATCGCGCCCTCGCCGAGACCTCCCGCCTGCTCCGCACCCAGGTCGAGGCCCGCCCGTCGCGCGCCCCGCTGTCCCGCGCCGCGTTTCTCGGCGCCCCCGGCGTCGGCCGCACCACGGCCCTCTGCAAATGGCTCGCCCAGGAGGTCATGCGCCGCGCCCGCCTCGGCCATGTGGTCAGCGTCGAGTTCGACCGCCCCAATTCCCTCGGGCCGCTCCCGGTGTTCGCCGAGGCGATGGGCGTCCCGCTCGCGCACTTCCCCTGCGAGACCGGTCCCGCCGTGCCGAACGGCTTCGTCTACTTCGATCTCCCCGGCCTCTCGCCGCGCCGCCCCGCCGACAACGCCCCGCTCGCCGCCTTCCTCGACCGCGAGCGCATCGCCGAGCGCGTCCTCGTCCTCAATGCCGCCTACGACCGCGCCTCGCTCCGCGACGCCTACGCCGCCGGCCGCGACCTCGGCGCCACGCACCTCGTCTTCACCCACCTCGATGAGGTTCCCCAGTGGGGCAAGCTCTGGGACTACCTGTTCGACGAGTCCCTCGAACCCCTCTTCCTCGGCACCGGCCCGTCGCTCACCGGCGACTGCGAAGAGGACGTCCCTGGCGCGATCGTGCGCCGCACCCTCCCCGAGGATCACAACTGAGCCGCGCCCCATGAAATTCGTCTTTCTCGTCGGCGGCTTCGCCGGGCTCATCACCACCGGGGGCGCCAGTTATTTTTCCGGCCACCAGGCCGACCGCATCCTCTTCGACGGCGCCGTGGGCTGCCTCGTCGGGGCCCTCCTCTTCCGCTGGTTCTGGACCGTGCTCGTGCGCGGCATCCGGGAAACCATTTTGCAACGTCACGCCGCGGCGACCGCCGCCGCCGCCGCAGCCAAAAAGTAAGTAAGTAACCACAATCCACGCCATGAACACCGTTCCGCCCCCCGCTCCCAGCATGGATGCTACGCCCGCCGCCGCCTGGCGCGCGTATCAGGGAGTCTCTCCGTCCGCCGTCGATGAAAAGGATTTGATCGAACGGTATCTCCCCCTCGTCCGCAACGTCGTCGACCGCATCAAGCTCAACGTGCCCGCCCACGTCGACGCCGACGATCTCTACAGCGTCGGCATCACCGGCCTCATCGCCGCCGTCCGCAAGTTCGACCCCGAGCAGGGCACCACCTTCGCCGGCTACGCCGCCATGCGCATCCGCGGCGCCATCCTCGACGAGCTCCGTCGCATGGACTGGTGCCCGCGCCGCGCCCGCGCCCGCTCCCGCAAGCTCAAGACCGCCATCAACGACGTCGAACAGAAGGTCGGCCGCGCCGCCACCGACGCGGAGGTCTCCGCCGCCCTCGGCCTCGACGCCAAGGAGTACGCCAAGTGGGTCGACGAGGCCAAACCCGTCACCTTTATCGCCATCGACCAGGGTTCCGAGCGCCAGGAGGGCGAAGGTCCTTCCCTGCATGATCTTCTGGCGGACGACAACGACGTCACCGGCCGCGACAACCTCGAAAAGGCCGAGTTGGTCCAACTTCTCACTCAACGGATCGCGGAATTGCCCGATATACCGAAGAAGATCCTCGCCATGTATTATTTCGAAAACATGCGTCTCGCCGAAATCGCCGAAGTTTTCGGCCTGACGGAGTCGCGCATCTGCCAAATCCACGCCCAGACCATCCTCGGTCTCCGCGCCTATCTTCAGCGGGTGCGCGAGCGCTGATCTGCGCCCGTTCCCCGCTGCCGTGTCGCCCGTTATCCTATGCTCATTATCGTCGGAGGTCTCATCGTTCTGGCGTCCACTCTGGGCGGGTTCATGCTTGCGGGCGGTAAGCCGATCCTGCTGCTCCACCTCTCGGAGTTCGTCGTCATTCTGGGAATCTCCGGCGGCGTCGTGGTCATCGCCACCCCCGCGCACGTCCTGAAGGAAGTCGTCACCAAGACCCTCGCGGCCATCAAGGGCAAGAACATCAGCAAGAAGGAGTTCAACGATCTCCTCAAGCTGCTCTACGAGATCTTCATGGTGGGCCGGCGCAACGGCCTCATCGCGCTCGAGGAGCACGTGATGGATCCGCACAAGAGTTCCATCTTCCAGCGCTATCCGGTCGTCCTCAGCCATCCTGAGCGGCTGGAATTTCTCGTGAACGGCCTCAAGCCCGTCATCGACGGCAAGATCAAGCCCGACCAGCTCGCCGACCTCATGGAGG
>JAPLTR010000885.1 GCA_026398065.1 Verrucomicrobiota bacterium
CGTCCGTGAGCATGAAGAGGAGCTTGGCCTCCTCGGCGATGGTGGCCCGGCTGTAGAAGTTTTTAATCGGTTACCCGCGCGCCAGCACTGGGTTTCGGAGGCTTCGCGGCAATGCGGAAACGGCCCGCCATCCATTTGTCACGGGACGTCAGGGCGTAGTTCCCGGGGGTAGTTCCCGCACGTCAACGATTTGTCAAAGCCGGCCGCCCCCCTTGGCGGCACGGGCATTGTCTGGCAGGATCGCGTCATGAACGACACCGCCGTCAAGCCTCTGGCCGTCATGCCGGGCATCCTCCTCCTCGAAGACAACGAAGCGTATCGCACGCTTCTGACGGAAATCCTCACGCTCGCCGGCTTTGCGGTCCACGCCGCGGCCAATGGCCGCCACGTGGACGCCATTCTCGCCGAACGCCCGATCGACCTCGTCATCACGGATGTCGTGATGCCGGAGCGCGACGGCATCGAGACCCTCACGGCGCTCCGCTACAGCCACCCGCGCCTGCCGGTGATCGCAATCTCAGGCGACGTCCCGCTCAACACCCACCTCTTCCTGACCATCGCGGAAAAGCTCGGGGCTTCCCGCGTCCTCGCCAAGCCGTTCAAGATGGACCAGCTCGTCGCCGCCGCGCGGGAAGCGATCGCCGCGAGCAACGCGCTGGTCGCGACCGCGGCGGTCCCGGCCCAATAAAAAAGCCCGACTCGCGTCGGGCCTTGAATTTTTCGGGGCGGGTGAGGGCGGACGGGCTCAGTTCCGACCGGCCTTCGCCTGCTTCTTGGTCTTGCTCTCGACGAACTCGCGGATGACGGCCATGCGCTCGCGCTGACGGTCCTCCTCTTCGATTTCCTCGACGGTGCGAACCGCCTCGTGCTTTACCATCGCCTTGCGCATCTTGGTCAGCGCGAGGTACTCGAGCTGGCGGATGCGTTCGCGAGTGACGTGAAACTTCTGGCCGACCTCTTCGAGCGTGAGTTCGTCACGACCGTCGAGACCGAAGCGGAGCTTGATGATCTCGGCCTCGCGCTTGTCGAGCGACTCCACCATGGCGTGGAGGTCGTTGTTGAGGTTCTTGTCGCGGAGTCCGTCGAACGGGCTGACCGCGTTGTCGTCGCCGACGATCTCGCCAAACGTGCCGGAGTCGCCGCTTTCGCCGATGGGGGCATCGAGGGAGGCGGGGCGGACGCTGACGGACTTCAGGTGCGCGACCTTGGAGGTCGGGATCTGGAGCTCGATGGCCAACTCTTCGTCGGTGGGCTCGCGGCCGAGCTCCTCGGTGAGCTTCATCGCGGTGCGGCGCATCTTGGAGATCTTGTCCACGAGATGCACGGGCAGGCGGATGGTTTTGCTCTGGTTGGCGAGGGCGCGCTTGATCGACTGCTTGATCCACCAGGCGGCATAGGTCGAGAGCTTGCCGCCCTTGCGAGGGTCGAAGCGCTCGACGGCCTTGATCAGACCGATGTTGCCCTCGCTGATGAGGTCGAGGAGGGGGAGGCCGAAATCCTTGTAGTCCATCGCGATTTTGACGACGAGACGGAGGTTGGCGGAGATCATGTGATCCCGGGCGGCCTTGTCGCCGCGGCGGATGCGCTTCGCGAGCTGGATCTCCTCCTCGATCGTCAGGAGGGCGGTCTTGCCGATCTCCTGGAGGTAGAGTTGGAGATTGCTGCGCTCGCCATGCGGGATGGGAGCCTCGGGCGCGGAGCGGTCCGGCTTTTCGAGGAAGGACGGCGGCGCATCCATGGGCGCGGCGATGAGAGTGGCGGTCGAGGCCTCGGAGGCGGCGGGATCGTCAGCTGCGTTGAGAGGGCGGAGCGACTTGGTTTTCGAGGGCATGTGGGTGGGACCTTGGTAGCTGTTAGAGGCAGTCGTAATTGGTTTGTTCCCGAACTGTAGCTAACTCTGTTCCATTCGAAGAACGCGCAGCTCCCGAGGGAGGATGCACATTTTTTCTCAAGTGTGTGCGCAAGTTTGGCGCACTACTGTGACACAGCTAGACGCAAACGGTAACAACTCCGTCACACTTTTTGTTCCGACCGGGCCCTCGGGCCAGGTTCACTCCAAAACTGACGCTAACGGTCTCTTGGTACTCGGAGGCAGGCACGGAGTCGGCGACGACACCCGCACCGGACTGGATGTGAATCTTGCCCTCCTTCAGGAGGGCCGTCCGCAGCATGATGCAGGTATCGCTGTTGCCGTCGTAGCCGAAGTAGCCAAGGGCTCCGGCGTAGAACCCCCGTTGCGAAGGTTCATACTGGGCAATAATTTGCATCGCCCGGATCTTCGGTGCCCCGCTGACCGTGCCGGCGGGAAAGGTCGCCCGCATGAGGTCGTAGGCAGTCTTGTCCGGGGAAATCTGCCCTTCGACCTGCGACACGATGTGCATCACGTGCGAGTAGCGCTCGATCACCATCATCTCGGGCACTTTCACACTCCCATACTGGCACACCCGGCCGATGTCGTTGCGGGCGAGATCCACCAGCATCAGGTGCTCGGCCCGCTCCTTTTGGTCGGCGAGGAGGTCTTTTTCGAGGGCAACGTCTTCGGCATGGGTGGCGCCGCGCTTCCTTGTCCCGGCGATCGGGCGGATCTCAACCAGCCCATCCGTCAGGCGCACATGCACTTCCGGGGATGCCCCGACGATGGAGAAATCGCCCGCCTCCAAGATAAACATGTAGGGGGAGGGGTTGACGGTCCGCAGGGCGCGGTAGAGGTCGAGGGGCGATTTCGTGAACTCCCGCGTGAAACGTTGCGACGGGACAAACTGGATGATGTCGCCCGAGCGGATGAACTCCTTGCCGTCCTCGACGGCCTTTTCGAACCGCTCCTGCGTGAAATTACCCGGCGGGACCGTGAGCTTGGGCGGGTCGATCAGCGGGGCAGGGGCCAGGCTTTGCGGCTGCCGGAGCAGGGCGTAGAGCTCGCGGAGCTCGGCGACGGCGGCGTCATAGGCGGCACCGACGTCGGTGCCGCGCACATGGGCATTCACACAGAGGCGGAGGGTCTGCTTCGCGCGGTCGAAAATCAGTAATGAATCTGACAGCATGAAGTAGAGCAGGGGAGTGCCCAGCTCATCGACAGCGGCGGCGGGCACGCTTGGCTCGATGCGGGTGACGTATTCATAGCCGATGAACCCCACGGCACCGCCCGTGAAACGGGGCAGGCCAGGGAGGGAGACCGGGTGGGCTCCGCAGACGAAGATCTTGCGCGGGCGGCAGCCGATGAAGCTGTAGCGCGCGAGATTTTCGCCGCCCTCGACGGATTCGAACAAGTAGGATGGGCCGGCCTCCTTCAGCTTGGCGTAGGCAGAGACCGGCGTCTCAAAGTCCGCCATCAGGTCCGTATAGACGGGGATGACGTTGCCTTGGGCGGCGAGCCTCACAAACGCGTCTTTGGCCGGGTGGATATTCATCGTCGAAGGGGGCTTATGCGTGGCGGTTTGGGGCGCGGCAAGGCGAATGACGGACCGATCGACCACTGTGCCGGTACCGCCGTGCTTGACGGTTCAGCGTCAACAAGTTTGCTCATCTCTCCGGTCCCTGTGTTCCTTGCCGG
>JAPLTR010000832.1 GCA_026398065.1 Verrucomicrobiota bacterium
GCCTGCACGCCAAGTCGCTGGTGGTGGACGGGCGCCTGGCCTTCGTCGGTTCCTACAACCTCGACCCACGCTCGGAGAATCTGAACACCGAGGTCGGCCTGCTGGTGGAGGACGAGGCCTTTGCCCGGGAACTGCAGGCCCAGATCGCCCGCGACATGCGGGCGGAGAACAGCTGGGTCATCGCCCGCCGCGCCATCCCGCTGAAGCTGGATGCCCTCAACGGCCTGATCGACAGCGTCCTGTCGCTCAGCCCGATCGACCTCTGGCCGATCCAGAACACCAGCAGCTTCGAACTTCGCCCGGGCGCCAGGGCGGTGCCGCCCGGCCACGCGGAGTTCCATCAACGCTACCGCGAGGTCGGGCCGTTTCCCGGCACCGACGGCCTGCTTTCGACGAAGGAGCTGCTCACGCGCCTCTACAAGGCTGTGGGCGCGCCGCTGACGCCGATCCTGTAGAACCGATTCGCCGGAGTCCTCCGCCTACCGGCCGGATCGGACCCGCTGGTGTGAAGCGACGAGGGCCGCGATTGCTTCGCGACGCCGGATCTCGGCCGCCGACTTTTGCACCTCCACCAGCGTCCGACCCAGGGCCGAGTTGAAAAGCTCGCCCAGCCTGGCGACGGGAAGGTCTCCATATTTTTTTCGCAGGCGTCCGATCTCGACGGGCAAGTCAGCCGGACTCGGCGGGTTCTCCGCCATGATCCTTACCCAAAAGACAAGGCCGCGCATTTCAGGCGGGTCGAAAAATCCCGCGAGGTACTTGAGTTCATCCGCCGTGAAACTGGCGGCATAGTGTTTGGTGATCGCCTCCTCGAAGGCGTCAAAGTCCAGCCCATGCCCGACTCGCGACCACATGATGGCCGGGGTTTCCGGATACTGTTTGGCCATCGTCGCGAGCGTGGCCAGCGCGCCCTGTTTGCACAGCTCCTGTTCGCCAAAAATAACCGTGAGTTTCTTTGCATGAACCTCCCGCACGATCTGATCGACGTCCAGATCGGCGGCCGGCGCCGGGCTCGCAAACACCAACAGGGCGCAAACTGCCAGCCACCACGCGTACGCGCGAGCGGCCCGCGCCGGCCGGCCGCACGTACCCGTAGGGTAGCACGAGGTACCGGCGCCGGCGAAGGCAGTTTGCATGCGGAAATTCCCTGTCGTTGGCCTCAGCCCGCCGGGCGAATCTTGATGAGGAGGTCCTTGCTTTCCACGGTGTCGCCGAGGGCGACGTGGAGCTCGGCGACGACGCCGTCGCAGGGGGCGTAGACCGTGTTCTGCATCTTCATCGCCTCCATCATCAGGAGCTTGTCGCCCTTCGCGACCTTGCTGCCGACCGACACGGAGAGCGTGGCGATAAGGCCGGGGATGGGCGCGACGACCTGGGTCGGATCGGCGAGGTCGGCCTTCGGGCGGGCCTTCGTCTTCGGCGTGACCGTCTTGTCGATGATGAAGGTCTCGCGCGCGATGCCGTTGAGCTCGAAGCTGATCGAGCGGCGGCCGTCCTTGTCGGGCGGGCTGACCGAAATCAGGCGGATGATGAGAACCTTGCCCTCCTCGATGTTGACCGAGATCTCCTCGCCGGGCCGGAGCCCATAGAAGAAGACGGGAGTGGGGAGCACCGAGACATCGGAGTAGGCCGCGAGGTGTTTCGCGTAGTCGGCGAACACCGTCGGATACATCAGGTGCGAGTAGAGATCGTCGTCGCTGACGGGGTGCTTGAGTTTCTCGGCGAGCTCGGCCCGCGTCTTGGTGAGGTCGAGCGCGTGCGCGGAGGCGGAGTTCTTCTTTTTCGAATCGAGGAGGTATTTCGCGCGGGCCTCCTTGTGGCGTTTCTCGCCGAGCACGACGAGGGAGACCTTCTCCGGCCAGCCGCCCTCGGGCCAGCCGAGGCCGCCGCTCATCATGTCGATGACGGACTCGGGGAACGGGATAGAGCCGGGCTCGAGGTTGACGACGTCGGCGGCCTTGATGCCGCGGCTGAAGAGGAAGAGGGCCATGTCGCCGACGACCTTCGAGGACGGCGTGACCTTCACGATGTCGCCGAAGAGCTGGTTGACCTCGGCGTAGCCGCGCGCGATCTCGGGCCAGCGGTGCGTGACGCCCATGGAGGCGGCCTGTTCCTTGAGGTTGGTGTACTGCCCGCCGGGCATCTCGTGCAGATAGACCTCGGCCGAGCCGCTCTTCGGCGCCGTGTCGAAGGGCGTGTAGTACAGGCGCACGGCCTCCCAGTAGTCCGAGAAATCGTTGAGCGCCGGGAGATCGAGCTGCGTGTCGCGGGGCGTGTGCTGGAGCGCGGCGACGACGGAATTGAGGTTCGGCTGCGAGGTGCTGCCGCTCATCGAGGCCAAGGCGAGGTCCACCACATCGACGCCGGCATCGGCGGCGCGGAGGATCGAGGCGGAGGCGATGCCGCTCGTGTCGTGCGTGTGGAAGTGGATTGGCAGACCGACCTCCTCCTTGAGCGCCTTGACGAGCTTTTGCGCGGCGTAGGGGCGGCAGAGGCCGGCCATGTCCTTGATGGCGAGGAAGTGCGCGCCCATCTTCTCCAGTTCCTTGGCGAGGCGGACGTAGTACTGGAGGGAGAACTTGTCGCGCTTCTCGTCGAGGATGTCGCCGGTGTAGCAGAGGGCGGCCTCGCAGATGCCGTGCGTCGCATTGACCGACTCCATCGCGACGCGGAGATTCGGCAGGTAGTTGAGCGAGTCGAAGACGCGGAAGATGTCAATGCCGTTGGCGGCGGCGTGCTTCACGAAACCGGCGACGACGTTGTCCGGGTAGTTGGTGTAGCCGACGGCGTTGGCGCCGCGGAAGAGCATCTGGAAGCAGATGTTCGGCACCCGGGCGCGGAGCTGGCGGAGGCGCTCCCACGGGTCCTCGTTGAGGAAACGCATCGCGGTGTCGAACGTGGCGCCGCCCCACATCTCGAGGGAGAAGATCAGCGGTGTGCGGTGGGCGAGGGCGTCGGCCGCGGCGAGCATGTCGTAGGTGCGGACGCGCGTGGCCATGAGCGACTGGTGGGCGTCGCGCCAGGTCGTATCCGTGATGAGGAGACGCTTTTGCTTCGTGGTCCACTCGGCGAACTTCTTCGGCCCGAGCTGGAGGAGCAGGTCGCGGGTGCCCGGGGCGGGCTTCACGCGGTGGTCGTAGGCGAGGGGCGCGGGGAGATTGAACGGTTTCTCCGGCCGGTAGCCCTTGGCGTGGGGGTTGCCGTTGACGCTGATGTTGCCGATGAAGTTGAGGAGCTTGGTCGCGCGGTCGCGGCGGGGCTTGAAGGCGAAGAGCTCCGGCGTGGTGTCGATCAGCGTGGTCGTCGCCTGGCCCGAGCGGAACTGCGGGTGCGCGATGAGGTTTTCGATGAAGGGGATGTTGGTCTTGACGCCGCGGATCCGGAACTCGGAGAGCACGCGGCGCGCGCGGTTCATCGCGATCTCGTAGGTCTGCGCGCTCGTGATGCTCTTCACGAGCAGGGAGTCGTAGAACGGCGTGATGACGGCGCCGGCGTAGCCCATGCCGCCGTCGAGGCGGACGCCGAAGCCGCCCGGGGAGCGGGAGGCGAGGATGCGGCCGTAGTCGGGGATGAACTTGTTCTCCGGGTCCTCGGTGGTGATGCGGCACTGGATGGCGTAGCCGTTGCGCGGGATCTCCGTCTGGTACGGCATGCCGACCTCGGGGGAGTGCAGGGCGTGGCCCTGGGCGATGAGGATCTGCGCGCGGACGAGGTCGAGGCCGGTGATGACCTCGGTGATCGTATGCTCGACCTGGATACGCGGGTTCATCTCGATGAAGAACCACTCGTGGCGGTCGAGGTCGTAGAGGAATTCCACGGTGCCGGCGTTGTCGTAGCGGATCTCGCGGGCCATGCGGGCGGCGGCGTCGCAGAGTTCGCGGACGATCTTCTCCGGGAGGCCGAAGGACGGGGCGACCTCGACGACCTTCTGGTGCCGGCGCTGGACGGAGCAGTCGCGCTCGTGGAGATGGATCACGTTCCCGTGCTTGTCGCCGAGGATCTGGACCTCGATGTGCTTGGCGCGCGGGATGTATTTCTCGAGGAAGACCGCGGGATTGCCGAAGGCGCGGCCGGCCTCGCCCTGCGCCTCGTCGAGGAGGTGCGCGAGGTCGCCGGCCTTGTGGACGACGCGCATGCCGCGGCCGCCGCCGCCGAACGCGGCCTTGATGATGAGGGGGAAGCCGATGGACTTCGCGGTCTTGAGGGCCTCGTCGCGGTCCGTGATGGGATTCTCGGTGCCGGGGAGGGTGGGGACGCCGATGCGTTGCGCGAGGGCGCGGGCCGCGGTCTTGTCGCCCATCATCTCGAGCAGCTCGGGGCGGGGGCCGACGAAGATGAGGCCGGCCTCCTCGCAGGCGCGGGCGAAGTGGGCGTTTTCCGACAGGAAGCCGTAGCCGGGATGGATGGCGTCGATGCCCTTCTCCTTGGCGATCCCGACGATGCTCTCGATGTCGAGATAGGCGGCGACAGGGCCCTTGCCCTGGCCGACCTGATAGGCCTCGTCGGCCTTGTAGCGATGGATGCAGAGGCGGTCCTCCTGCGCAAAAATCGCGACCGTGCGCAGATTCAGCTCGGTGCCGGCGCGAAAGATGCGGACGGCGATCTCACTGCGGTTCGCGGCCATCAATTTCTTGATGGGGCGAAGGGCAGGAGCGGCGAGCGCGGAATGAGGGGACTTGGCCAGGACGGGGGTTTTGGCGGAAGACATCAGCGAAAGGGGCGTTTCTGGGGGGAAGCGGGCCGAAAGCAAAGCGTGTTTTGCGGGCGGCCGAATTTTCACGGCGGGCGGTCAGGGGGCGCGGCGGGCCGGAGGCGTTGGGCGCCGCGGCCTGCGGCCGGCCGGGGGCGCCGGCGGGACGTCGGTGCCGTCGACCCAACGGCCCTCGATGAACGTGCTGTTGTGGGGTTCGATCACCCCGCGCTGATACGTCCGCATGAGGATCGCCAGTTGTTCGGCGGCGCGCTCGCCGACCACGCGATGGTTCTGGGCCATGCCGGCATTGGAGCCGCCCTCCGGGTTGAGGTCGAGCGAAGCCACGGCCACGTCCCCGGGCACCCGGTAGCCGGCGAGACGGAGGCCGTCGGGCACCTGGGCCCAGTTGCTGGCGATCACATCAAAGGCGTGGGCTCTCTGCCAGCGCGCCAGCGAGGGGGCGATGTCGGCGGAGCTTGCGCCGGCGAGCAGGAGCGGAGGCAGGCGGGCGAGGTCGGGGCGCAGCGCCACCTCGGCATGGTAGCCGGCGGTGAAGGCGTTGCTGAGATTGACCTCCCCCCGCCGGCCCACGGCGAGGCCGATCCGACGGTAGCCGAGGGTGTGCAGATGCCGCACGGCCTTGCGCGTGATCATCATCTGGTTGTTCGAGATCATGTGGAGCGGGACGCCGAGCTGCTGCGACTCGATCAGGACAATGCTGAACTGGCTCCAGTTCATCTGAAACTGGATGGTGTCGTCGCCGAAGGCCCCGATGATCACGCCGACGATGCCGCGCGCACGGAGGATACGTTCGACCCGCGGGCCCTCGCCCGCGAGCGTGGGCTGGACGTAAAAGGGCTCGACGCGGTAGCCCATCTGCTCGGCCTGCCGGCGCGCCCCCTCGAGGAAAAGGCGGTGCGGATGCCAGGCGGAAAGTTCGTCCCGGTCACGGAAGTTGAGCAGAAACGCCATCGTGGTCGCCGCCCGGGGCGGCAGGCGCGCGGAGCGATAGAGGTTGAGGGCCGCGAGCAGCGGGTCGGGCCGGTACCCGAGGCGGTCTGCGATGCGGCGGATGCGCGCGCGCGTTTTCTCCGGCAGCCGGTCGTCGTTGCGCAAGGCGAGCGAAACGGTGGTCTGGTGGACTTTCGCGGCACGGGCGACGTCCAGCATGGTGACGCGGGGCAACGGCATGGGGGAGGCGGTGGTTCTTGGGGAGGGTTATTCTTTAGCAAGAATAAATGCCGGTTTGTTTCCGTCCGTCCAGACGCCGCATACACGGGGGCGTCCCATTGACCCGGGGGCACGCGGCACCCGCTGCCGACGGCCCGCACCACCGGTGTCCAAACCCAACCCCGCCATGACCCTGTCCCTTCCGTTCCTCCACCGATCTGTTTCCTCGGCCGCGCTGCTTTGCGGCGCGCTCGTTGTCCTGGGCTTGCTCCCGCCGCCCGCCCGGGGCCAGACCGTGCCCACCCGGGCGCCTGCGATCGAGGAGAAGGGAGGGAAGGAGGAGGCGATCACGCTCTCGCCCTTTGAAGTGCGGACCGATGCGGACGTGGGCTACACCGCCGCCAATTCGCTCGCGGGCGGGCGCATCAACACGGCGCTGAAGGACACGCCGGCGGCGATCTCCGTGGTCACGCGGCAGTTCATGGACGACATCCTCGCGACCGATCCCGGCAGCGTCGTCGAGTGGGCGGTGAACATGACGCCGAACTACGAGCAGCAGAAATCGTCCTTCAGCACCTACAGTTACAACCCCCGCAACCTCGGCTTCGCCGGCGGCACGTATGCGACGCGCAACTACTTCCTCTGGTATGGGCTGAGCGACGACTACAACATCGAGCGGTACGAATTCGCCCGGGGACCGAATGGCACGGTCTTCGGCGACACCAATCTCGGCGGCATCCCGACGACGTGGAGCAAGCGCGCGCAGTTCGGCAAAACCCGGACGACGGTCCAGACCCGCGTCGACAGCTATGGCGGCTGGCGCGCGACGCTGGATCACAATCTCCCTCTGACCGCGCGGCTCGGCGTGCGCCTCAACCTCATGCGGGACGCCAAACAGGACTGGTACGACGTGGCGCGCAACCGCACCCACGCCCTCGCGCTCGCCGCCACCTACCGCGTGACCCGGGACGACGAGATCCGCGTCGACGGGGAAACGGGGCAGTATTTTCGCCAGTACTACTCGCGGACCAATGTGGACAACGGGTCGTTCTGGGACCGGCGCACCTCGTACAATGGCGTGACCGCGCCCAGCACGACCGGCACGGGTGTGGCGCGCAACGGCGCGGGCCTCGTGTACATCCCCGGGGTCGGCGCCGCCAACGGCGGGCTCAATGACATGAGCACCTTCTATACGAGCCAGGGCACGGGGCTCGTGATCTGGCCGACGGCGCGGCCGGATATTCTGCAGCCGAATTTTCCCTCGCTGCCGAAGCGCGACTTCTCGCTCAGCCCGAAGGACCACCTGAGCGGCCTGCACTGGTTCACCTATGCGGTGACGTGGGATCATCGCTTCTCCGAGAGCCTGACGACCGAGGTGGCATTCAATCGTTCGGGCGCCCACCGCTTCAACGGGAAGGCCGGTTCGGGCAACATCTACAAAAACTACCGGATCGACGTGAACACCGTGCTGCCCGGCGGCGCGCCGAATCCGAACTTCGGCAAGGCCTACGACGACCAGCAGATCGCCGAGCAGGAGAATGAGAACAACGTGACCCAGGCCAATGCGATCGCGAACTGGCGCTTCAGCACCCCGTGGGTGAAGCAGAACTTCGCCGGGCTCATCGGCACGCGGCTGGACCGTTTCGCGGTGCATCAGGACCGGCTCGTCCGCACCAACAACCCCCTCGGCGGCAACCAGGGGCTGGGCAACAGCGCCAACTTTGTCGCCGTGCGCCGCTACTGGGATCAGGCCGGCCTGGAACTCGGGAACGAGCCGGTGCCGTCCAACCTCCCGGGCTACACACTGGGGTGGGTGCCGCAGAGCGCGCAGTATCAGCGGAAGGCCCTGGACTTCGCGCAGCTCGCCTCGATCAGCCGCCTCTTTGGCGACCGGCTGACGGTGATGCTCGGCGTGCGCCAGGACCGGGTGCACGATGCGCAGAACAACACCTCGGGGATCGCGGCCGACGCGGTCACGGGTCTGCCGGTGTTGGGAGCCGTGCTGCCCTCGCCGACGAATCCAAACCAGACCGTCGGCGTGCCTGGTGCGAAGATCCATACGCAGAACAAGGCGACGAGCACCAACGGAGGCTTCGTCTATTTCGTCCACCCGGCCCTGGGCGTGTACGCGAACTACGCGGAGTCGATCAAGGCGAGCGTGGCCGGTTCCGCGTTTCTCGACGGCACCCTGCCGCCGAATCCGAAAAACTCCGGGCGCGACTACGGCCTCCGGTTGAATCTCCTCGAAGGCCGCGTGTCAGGCTCGTTTGGATACTATACCAACCGCCAGAAGGGAAACATCATCAGCAACACCACGACGAACGTGGCCGAGATCAACCGCCTCTGGACGAATCTGGGCCGGGGGGAGCGCGCCAATCTCGGCACCTACACCGACACGCAGGACATCGAGGGCCAGGGCTGGGAGTTTGAGCTCACTGCGAATCCCTCGCGGCAGCTGCGCCTGATGTGGAACCTCGCGCTGCCCCGGAGCACGACCCAGGTGATCCGTCCGCAGCTCGCCCAGTACTACCGCGAGAATCTCGCCGCCTGGCAGGCCGGCGCGAACAATCCGGCCAACCCGCAGGCGGGGCAGATGCAGAACGACCTCACCGCCATCGCCAACACCCTCGCGGCGCAGACGCCCGGCACGCCGACCAACGACACCTACAAGTACACCGCGAATCTCTACGGGACCTACACCTTCAATGAAGGTTGGTTGAAAAATCTCTCGATCGGCGGCGGCGCCAACTTCCGCGGGCGCAACAAGGTGGCCTCGCTCAACACTGATCCGTACTCGTTTCTCTACGCGAAAGGCTACTGTCTGCTCTCGGCCAACGCGAGCTACCGCCATCGGTTCAGTCCCAGGCTCAACGTGCGGTTTCAGGCCAACGTGAGCAACCTGCTCAACGCCCGCGACCCGGTGTCGTCGTCGCAGGACAGCCCGGCGTTCGCGACCTACCGGGTGAACAACGCGGGCCCGACGATCCAGACGCGCAACGCCTTTCGGGAGCAGGACCCGCGGAAGGTGACCCTCGCGACAACCTTCGAGTTCTAGGCGCCCGAAGCCGGAATCCGCGCGCGAGGCGATTCGAAACCGGAGGAGCGGGCAGGCCGAAGGCGGGCTGTACGGCTCCGTTTCCGGCCGCGCAGGGCGGCGGGGGCCGGCGCGACCGGGGCTTTCGCCCGAGGCCGGCATCGCTTGCGCGGCGGCCACCCCGATCCACGCCGCCTGACTGTCCGCGAGGGAGCGGGAAAGGCGGGCGCATCCGAGCTAGCTCCGGTGCGTCTGGCCCGGCATCCTGTCCGAATCCCGGCCGCTGCGAAGCGGTTCGGGGCCCAACCCGCCCCTTTTACTCCCCATGAAATCCCTTCCCGCAATTTTTCGCGCGCTCGCAGCGACCTGCCTTTCCGGCGTGGTCGGACTGGCGGCCGATGTCTCGGTCAACTGGCTGGACCAGACGGCACCGGGTCTGGCGACCGGGGTGAGCTTCGGGGTCCCGTGGCCGAAGGGGGCCGTGAAGAAAGGTGACGCGCTTTCGCTCAAGGCCGCGGATGGCAAGGCGCTGCCCGTGCAGACGTGGCCGCTCGCCTACTGGCCGGACGGGTCGGTCAAGTGGAGCGGCATCGCGACGGTGGCCGGCGCGGACCAGGCGGGGCCGTTTAAAATCACCTCCGGGGAGAGCGCGGCGACCGAGGGCGCGGGCACGGTGCGAGTGAGGAAGAGCGACACTACGGTCGAGGTGGACACAGGCAAGCTGCGGTGCCGGGTGGCGCTGTGGGGCGGGAATTTGATCGAGTCGCTATGGATCGACGGGCGGGAGGTGGCGCGGCAGGGCAGGCTGGTCGGGATTTTGCAGGACAGGCCCGACGGCTCGCCGGAAAGTTCCCCGCGGAGAGAACGCTTCACCAGCAAGGTGACCAAAGTCACCGTGGAGCAGTCGGGGCCGGTGCGCGCGGTGCTCAAGATCGACGGGGTCCACAAGGCGGTGAACGGGCCGAGGGAGTGGCTGCCGTTCTCCGTGCGACTGTACTTCTATGCGGGGCAGGAGGCGGTGCGCCTGGTGCACACGATCGTGTTCGATGGCGATGAGCAGAAGGACTTCGTGCGCGGGCTGGGCTTGGAGTTCGGCGTGCCGCTGCGCGAGGAAATCCAGAACCGCCATGTGCGTTTTTCGGGCGAGGACGGCGGGCTTTGGGCTGAGCCGATCCAGCCGATGGTGGGGCGCGGCGGACGGTTTGTGGCCAACCCCGACGGCAGCGGCGACGTGTATCCGGACCAGCTGGCGGGAAAGCGGATTCCGAATCGCGCGCAGCTCAATGAGCGCGGGCAGGGCCTGCTCGCGGACTGGGCGGTGTGGGACTCGTTCAAGCTCGTGCAGCCGAATGCCGACGGGTTCTCCATCGTGAAGCGGACCAATCCGCAGAGCGCGTGGATCCCGGCGGGCGCGGGGCGGAGGGCGTCGGGCCTGGTGTTTGTCGGCGACGCGAGCGGCGGGCTCGGGGTGAGCGTGAAGAATTTCTGGCAGTCGCATCCGTCCTCGCTCGAGGTGGCCAACGCGAGCAGCGGCGAGGCGGCGTTGCGGGTGTGGTTCTGGTCGCCCGAGGCCGATGCGATGGACATGCGCCACTACGATACGCGGGCGCATGGGCTCGACGCGGTCTATGAGGATGTCCAGCCGGGGCTGAGCACGCCGCTCGGGGTCGCGCGCACGAGCGAGCTGACGCTTCTGCCGAGCGGCGCCGTGCCGAGCCGCGCGGAGGTGGCGAAGCAGGCGCAGTTGGGCGCGCGACCGCCGTTGCTCGTCTGCCCGCCGGAGTACCTGCACTCGGTCAAGGCGCTCGGGTTGTGGAGCCTGCCGGACAAATCGACGCCGTTCAAGAAGAGCATCGAGGAGGGACTGGAGAGCACGCTGGCTTACTATATGAAGCAGG
>JAPLTR010000744.1 GCA_026398065.1 Verrucomicrobiota bacterium
ACGGCCCCGTGGCAGACCAGAAACTTCGCGCGGTTGGCCGTGGCGGCCTCGGGGGAGGCGGGGATCAGGCTGCCGTGGAAGCTCACGATGCCCGCGAGCGGTGCGCCGCTGTAGGCGAGGGCCTGGCAGGTCGCTCCGCCGAAGCAGTAGCCGATGGCGGCGACGCGCGAGGCATCGACGAGGCCGGTCTTCAGGAGCTGGTCGAGGCCGGCGCGGGCGCGTTCCGCCATCAGGGGCTTGCCGTAAAACTGGCCGGCGAGTTCGCCCGCTTTCTTCGGATCCCCGGTCACGACGCCGGCGCCATACATGTCGGCGGCAAAGGCCACATAACCGAGCTTGGCGAGCTGTTCGGCGCGGCTTTTCGGGTAGTCGGTGAGGCCCCACCACTCGGGAATCACGAGCACGCCGGGGGCCTTGGCGGCGCCGGAGGCCTTGGTGTCGTCGTAGGCGAGGTAGCCCTCGAGCTTCACGCCCGCGTGCTCATAGGCGACGGGCTTGGTGACAATCTTGGCCGCGGCGCCGGAGGCGGCGGCCGCGAACGCGAGCAACAGGAGGAGGTTCTTCATAAGATGGGAGGTGCGCGTAGGGTGCGCACCCGCCCCGGGCCGTCAAACCCGCGCGGCATTTCCGGCTCCGCGCGGCTCAGGCCAGCGTGCCGCCGGTGATGTAGTTGCGCAGGTGCTCGGCCTCGGCGCGGTGCGCGTCGGCCATCCAGCGGGTGATGTCGCCGATGGAGATGACCCCGCGTATCCGTCCGTCTTGGACAACCGGGAGGTGCCGGCAGCGCTTCTCGGTGAAGATGTTCATCGTCTCCTCGATCGTGGCCTCGGGCCCGATGGTGATGACGCCCGAGGTCATCACGTCGGTGACCGGCGTGCGCTTGGGATCGATGGCCGCGCCCACGACGCGGCGGAGGACATCGCGCTCGGTGAAGATTCCGACGAGGCGCGGGCCGTCGAGGACGACGATGGCGCCGATGCGGTGGCGGTTCATTTCGGAAACGGCGTCATGGACGCTGAGGGTGGGGGCAACGGAGTGCACGGCAGAGCCCTTGCGCTCCAGCAGGGCGGAGATCGGAGTATTCATGATTTTGGGAAACTAACTAAGAGTACCGGTGAAAAGACACCGACACGGGGTGGGGCGGAGTGTGCGGACCCATCGCCCCGCGGCAACCGGAAAGGCGGGCGGGGTGAAAGGTATCCGGATGTCCCTTGCCCCGCCTGAGTCGACCGATTTTGTTGGCCGGATGAGCCTTGGAATGGTCACTCTGCCGGCCTAACTCTCTCGCGATGCCACGCCACCCCGCCGTCACCTGCATCCTTCCTTTCGGCCAGCGATGAAATCTCCGCTTCCAGCCCGTCGCCTGTGGCGCTTCGGCTTGCCCTGGCTCTTCCTGATGGTGCTGCTGTGCGGCGCGGTCCGCGCCGCGGAGGCGCCGTCGGCCGCGCCCCGGCCCGCCGTCACCAAAAACGAACTCCCGATCGACAGCGATGCGGGCGATCTCGGGGTCGGGGGCTTCGCCCTGATCGTCGCCGGCCTCGTCGCGCTGAGCATGCTGCCCGAGGTCTTTCGCCGGGCGGTTGTTTACAGCGCCACCGGACGGCGGACGATCTGGTTCAGTTCCGGTCGTGCCACCGGCCCGGCCGGCGAACGTGAGGCGGCGGAGGGCGGACGCTTTTCCGGCGGCGGGGCCGGAGGAAATTGGTAAACCCATGAGTCTCTTCTCCTCCTCCGCCGGGCTCGACTCTCCGGGCATCGTCGCCGCCCTCGCCGCGGCGGAGCGCCAGACCTCCGGGGAAATTCTCGTCGTGGTTTCGCGGGAAAAAATCGCCGACCCGGTCGACGAGGCGCTGCGGCAGTTTGAGCTGCTGGGCCTGACGCGGAGGCAAGGGCGCAACGGTGTGCTGATTCTCTTCGCACCACGGTCGCGCACGTTTGCGGTGATCGGTGACGAGGGCGTGCATGAAAAATGCGGCGCCCTGTTCTGGGAAGACCTGGCTGCGGCGATGAACGACCATTTCCGCCGGGACGACTACACGGCCGGCCTCGTCCACGGGATCGAACGGGTGGGGGCGATGCTGGCCGAGGCGTGTCCGCGCTAGGCCGGGGAGGGTGGGGTGCCGGCGTAGGCCGGGCTACGCGGTCGCGAGGGCGCGCTGTTCCAAATGCGCGGCGATCAGCTTGGCCGCCTCGGGGAGCGGCACGCGCTCGACGTTGATCACCAGGTCATACGCGGTGGGGTCGGCGACATCGGCGTTGAAATTGGTCTTCACGTAGCGGCGGCGGGCGGCATCGCATTTCGCGTTGGCGGCCAGGGCCTCGGATTCCGAAATGTTATAGAGCTGGGCGAGATACCGGGCGCGGAAGCCCACGGGGGCGACCAGCCGCACGTGGAGCCCGCCGGCCATGCCGGCGGTCGCAAAGTTGGCGCCCCGGCCGACGAGGATCACGTGCCCGCGCCTGGCGAGCTCCCGTGTCGTCTCGTTCGTCTTTTGCACGAGTTCCCACAGGCTGGGATGCAGCCCGACAAACTCCCCGATGGAGGCGTCGATCTCGGGGATGCGGTCCTCGGGCAGGAACCGCGCGATGTTCGGCGGCAGGTGGTTTTCCTTCAGCATCCGCGTGGTGATGTTGCCCTCCATCACGCTCCAGGAGACATCCGTGTCGGCGGCGCGGTTGAGTTTGCGGGCGAGGAGCCGGGCGAGGCTCGACCCGCCCGAGCCGGCCTCGCGGGAGAGGGTGATGAACGATCCGGTGGGCTTGCTGGACCAGGGAGTGCGGGTGTCGCGCCAACCGGCGGTGAGATAAGTCCCGGTGATTTCCGCGGCGTGATGCGTGTTCATGGCTGAATTTCCTCCGATGGATGTTGCGGGAACGAGGACGCGGTGGGGATTCGGGACAACGCGTCCGACCGCGGACAGTTAAGCAGTTTATATGCCCGGGTGCACGCCGGGGCCGGCGAGACCTCATCAACATCTACGGCGGCACCCAGACGCGCGTGCAGACGACGGACGAAGCCGTGGAGAGCTACGCCGACGAGATGACGCGGGGGACGGTGTTTCCGCCCATCGATGTCTATTTTGACGGGGCGACGTACTGGCTGGCGGACGGCTTTCACCGGTTCCTCGCCACCAAGCGCAACGGGGGAGCGACGATCCTCGCCGCCGTGCAGCCCGGCGGCCGCTCCGAGGCCCTGCGCCACGCGCTCGGCGCCAACGCCACCAACGGCGTCTACCGTACGAACGCGGACAAGCGCAACGCCGCCGAGATCGCGCTCGAGGAATGGCCGGACAAGGCCAACCCGGTCATCGCGGAATTGTGCCGGGTCTCGGTCGATCTCGTCCGGCGCTGCCGCGCCGAGATGGCGAAATCCGGCAAGCTGGAGGAGCGCGAGACCGTCACCGGGCGTGACGGCAAAGAATATCCGGCGCAGATGCAGAAGCAGCCCCGCGGCAAGACTGAGGGGAAATCGAGCGATGCGTCGGCGGGCGGGGGTGGCGGCGGATTTTCCAAGGGCAAGTCCGACGGCGTGGGGATGGTGGGTGGCGGCACCTCGGAGCTGGAGCGCGACGCGCGCATGATGATCCGCAAGGGCGAGATCAACCCGTTCGAGCTGCCGACCCTGCTCACGGCCAACGCGATGGATTACGCGGAGACGGTGGTGAACCTGCTCGGCACGATGAAGCGCGACGACCCGCTCCGGAACAAGGGGCTCATGCGGATCAAGCTCTGGGTGGAGAAGGCGCTCGCGGGAGAAGTGGAGTTCGCCGGGACGGCGACGGCCGAAGAGGTGAGGTCGCGGGCGCCTTCGGAGGAGCGGGACGAAGATGCGGACGCGGAGGACAACGAGGTCGACGCGGACGACGAGGAGGGAGATGAGGACGGCGACGAGCGGGAGTGAGCGCAGCGATGAGGGCGGGGTAGGGCGGACTTTAGTCCGCCCTCGGTTCGACTCTCTTGCCGCGTAAATGGGCGGGCTGAAGCCCGCCCTACCTTACTTCCACGCTTCGTCGAAGAAGCCTGCGTCGGCGATCTTGCCGGGCCAGCGCGGGCCGGCGGGTTCGCGGAGGTCGATGATCGCGTAGTCGGGGAGCTTCGGGGTCTGCAGCGCGTTTGTGCCGTAGGCCTCGTCGCGGAAATCGATGCCGCTGTTCAGCACGATGTAACGCTGCTGCGTGCTGAGCGGATTCGGAAAGACGAGGACGGGCGCGTGGTGCGCGGCATCGTAATTTTTGCCATGGAAGGAGAGCTGCTTCGCGTCCCACGCGAGCGGGACTTTGCCGCTGGCGAGGACCTTGGCGATGACGGCGTTGGAGGAGGCGTCGCCCCAGAGGATGAGGTGCTTGTTGGCGAGATCGTCCTCGGTGATGGCGGTGTCGTCCTTCACGACCAGTTCGCCGCGGAAGAGGTCGCGCCACAGCTTGGTGGCGTGCGCGAGCTCGGCGGCGGCCCACGCGCCGACCTTCGCATTGAGGGGCTTTCCGGTGGGGCGGACGAAGACGAAGGGCTCCATGAAGGCGTCGTCGATGGGGCCGCTCATGCCGGGCATCTTGCGCGTCTGCTGGCGCCAGCGGACGTCGGTGTAGTGATTATCCTTATACGTCCAGCGGCCGTCCTCCTTGACGAGCCAGTAGTAAGGATTGATCGAGCCGATGGTGACGGGCTGGCCGTCGACGGTGGTGGTGAGGCCCTCGGACTTGTCCAGCATGATGCTCATGACGGCCACGTTGCGGGTCGTGACCACCAGGCGGTCGGGGGCGGGGAACTTCACGGTCACGTCGGCGCGCTCCCAGGATTTTTCCAGCTCCATGATCTTGATGCGGTCGGAGGTGGAGTAGCGGAGCGTGTAGGTGGTAAAACGGCTCTCGGCGGGCCAGAGCGGACGGGGCGTGGCGGTGAGCTCGGCGAGACGGGCGGTGAGCTGGGCCTTGGAGTCGGGGTGGTACTTGTGCCCGGTCTGCGGACCGATGATGCGCTCCAGCTTCAGGCCCTCGGCGGCCATGGCCTGCTCCATGAGGTCGGCGGACTGCTTCTGCGGGTCGATCTCGCCGCTGTAGGCGACGGTGGGGACGTTGAAGAGATTGCCGGCGATGGTCGTGGCGTCGTACCAGCGCCAGAGCTTCTGCTCCCACCAGGTGCGCTCGGGTTTGCCGGGGTCGAGCGCCTTGTTGTAGATGGCGGTCTCGGCGAAGCCTGCGCCGGGCGAGGCGGCGGCCCACAGGCCCGGGAAGTGCGCGGCGAGGTGCCAGGTGCTGGCGCCGCCCATCGAGAACCCGCGGACGACGATGCGGCCGGCATCGATCTTGTAGAACCGGCGGACGGCCTGCATGGCCTCCATCACATCGACCTCGCCGGCAAATTTCGTGGCGTTGCAGAACCGGCCGTAGGCGTGGAGGACGATGGCGCCCTCCGGGACGATGTCGCCGGGCGATTTCTCGCGCTCGGCGATGAAGGCGAGTTCGGTGCGCTTCTCGTTGCGCCCGGCGAGCACGACGTCGAGGCGGCGCGCGGGGCCGCTCTTTTTCCAATCGGGCGGGACGACGACGGCGTAGGGCTGCACGGAGTCGTCGAGTTTGGAACGGTAGCCGCGGATGACCTGGCCGGTGGCCTCGAGCCAGGGGGCCTTGCCTTCGCGCAGGGTGGCGGCGCGCTCGCGTCCGACCGTGAGCAGGTGGCGAGCGGTCTCGACCTGTTTTACATCGAAGAACTCGTCGTAGCGCAGGGCCCAGTCCACGGCCTTGTGGAAGATCTCGACGTCGGGGAGGAGGCTGAGAAGGGTGGTCTTTTTGGCGGCGGCGAGATCGGTGCGGAGGGAGGCGATCTCGGCGGCGAGCGCCGCAGCCCCCGCGGTGAGCTCGGTGCGCGCGGCGTCGGGGATGGCGACGCCCGCGGGCGGCAGGCGCTTGGCGGGCGGCGGGGGTGTCTGGGCGGTCAGCGGGGCGATAGTCGCGAGGGCGAGCGAGAGAGCGAGCGCTCGGGCGAAGGTCGGGAGGAAGGGGCGCATGGAGGAAATGTTTTTGACCGCGGATCACGCCGATGGCGCGGATAAAGGCAGGGGAGGGACGCGAAGAGTTGAAAAAGAAGGGAGGCGAATGGGGTCAGCAAGGCGCCGCGGAGGGAGTGCTACTTCAGGGCCCGGACGCGGTGGTTTTCGGAGTCACCGATGAAGAGGGTGCCGTCCCGATCGACCCAGATGCCGTGGGGGCGGGCGAGCGCGCACGCGAGCGGATCGCCGTCGGGGCCGTCGGCAGCCTTGCCGGTGCCGATCACGGTGGTGATGACATTCGTCCGGGGGTCGATGGCGCGGATGACGTGGCTTTCGGTATCCACAATGTAAACACGCCCGTCGGGGCCGATGGTGAGGCCCTTGGGGCCGTTGAGGGTGGCGTCCCGGGCCGGGCCGCCGTCGCCGGTGTAGCCTTTCTTGCCGGTGCCGGCGATGTGGCGGATGCGTCCGGCGGCGAGGTCGAACTTGAGGACCTGGTTGCCGCCGCGGGTGGCGATCCAGAGGTTGCCGGTCGCGTCGAAATCGAGGGTGCGGGGCTCGCGGAGCGGCGTGCCGGCGATGGGGGAATTGTCCGGCGTGTCCCCGGCCTTGCCGGTGCCGGCGAAGGTCGTGATGAGGCCGGTCTTCATCGTGACCTTGCGGATGACGTTGTTGCGGATGTCGCAGATGTAGAGGTCGCCCGACGGGTCGAACTGGAGGCTGTGCGGTTGGTTGAGCTGGGCCGCGGCGGCGGGGCCGCCGTCGCCGGTGTAGCCGGGTTTGCCGTTGCCGACGAGGGTGGTGATGACCTGGGTCTTCGCGTCCACGCGGCGCACGGCGTGGTTCATCATGTCGACGAAGTAGAGGTTGCCCGTGCGGTCGAAGCGGATCTCGTGCGGGAGGTTGAGCGCGGCGGAGAGGGCGGGGCCACCGTCGCCCGCGTAGCCGGTCGAGCCGTTGCCGGCGACGGTGCGGATCGTGCCGTCGGCGGCGATGGTGCGGATGCGCTGGCCTCCGTACTCACAGAACCAGAGGTTGCCGTCGGGACCGCGGACGACGCCGAAGGGGTTGTTGAGCTGGGCCGCGGTGGCGGGACCGCCGTCGCCGGAAAACCCTTTCACGCCGGTGCCGGCGACGGTGCGGACGGTCGCGGCGGAGGCGAGCGAGGCCAGCAGCAGGAAGGAGACGAGGGCGGGGGTGACGCGCATAGGACGACGGGAAACGCCAGCGTGGAGGGATTTTCCGGAGAGCGCCACCCTCTTCACGGTGCCGGCGTGCTTCGGACCGGGCGGAGGAGGCGCGCGGATGACACGATATTTCGCACAAGCCCCTAGCGGAAATGAAGCGGGGGCGCATCATCCCCGCTGCATCCCCTCCTTCCGACCAGCTTCCACGAACCAGGTCCGCCTCAGACCCGAGGCGGAGGGGCGGTGCATTCACCCGAAGTGACGGCAGATTTGAAGCCAGCTGCGCCCGCCTTTCGCATGTTTCCCCCTGCCGATCCCGACCCGCCCGACCTGACCGTGTGGTACCGCGAGGAGATCCTGGTGCATGAGGCTTCGCTGCGCGCCTACCTGCGGCGGGCGTTTCCGATCGTGACGGACCCCGACAATGTAGTGCAGGAGACCTTTGTGCGGGTCCTGCGGGCGCACCAGACCCGACAGATCGATAACGTGCGCGGGTACCTCTTTGCCACGGCGCGCTACCTGGCCCTGAATCTCATGCGCCGGAAGGAAATTATTTCTATGGAATCCATAGCGGAAATCGAGGATCTGCCCATCATCCACGATGGGCCCGGTGTGGCCGACCAGGTAAGTTTGAAATTCGACCTCGAGATCTTGACCGAAGCGATCCAATCCCTGCCCCCGCGCTGCCGTGACGTGCTCACGCTGCGGAAAATCGACGGTTTGTCGCAACGCGAGATCGCCGGGCGGATGGGCATTTCCGAACACACCGTGGAGGCGCAGGTGACGGCGGGCATGCGCCGCTGCGCGCAGTTCCTCCGCCAGCGCGGGCTCATGCCGGCACGAAAGGAAAAATCATGAACTCCCCCGGTGACGATGAGACGACGGACAGGGACCTCGATGTGGTCGAGCTGCAGGCCACGGCGTGGCTTTCGCGCCGCGACCGCGGGCTGACGCCGGAGGAGGCGGTGGAGTTTGCGCGCTGGCGCGCGGCGGATGGGCGCCACGAGGCAGTGGTGGCGGAGCTGGGCGCCATGTGGAGCGCCCTGGACGATCTCTCGGCGCCCAGGGGCGAGGTCGTCCGCTTTCCCTCCCCACCGGCGGAGTCACGGACGCGCCGTGCGGGCTGGATCCTCTGGGCCGTGGCGGCGGCGGCCTGCATGGCCCTGATCGCAAACGTCGCGCTGCGGAGCGACCGGGTGACCGAACCGCCGGCCATGGTGCACTACGAGACCGCGATCGGGGCGCAGCGGTCGATCACGCTGGCCGATGGATCGACCGTCCGCCTGAACACCGATTCGGCGATCGAGGTGCGCTACTCCGCGGGCGAGCGACGGGTGGAACTGGCACGCGGCGAGGCGCGCTTTGCGGTGACCAAGGATGCCTCGCGGCCGTTTATCGTCGCGGCGGAGGGCACCGAATCCCGCGCGCTCGGCACCGTGTTTGCCGTGCGCCGGCGGGAAAAGGAAACGGAACTGCTGGTGACGGAGGGTCGGGTGAAATTCGGCGCCACGGGGGACCGCGCTCCGACCGTCGAAGTCGGGGCGGGGCAGACGTCGGTCTGTGATCCCCAGAACCCGCAGCCGCCGCGCGTCCAGACCCTCGATGCGGGGGAGCTGGCGCGACGCGTGGCGTGGGAGCGCGGGCGGCTGATCTGCCGGGCGGACATGCCGCTCGCGGAAGTAGCCGCGGAGTTCAACCGTTATCACCGTCAGAAGCTGGTGCTGGGCGATGCGGAGACCGGCGCGGTGCCGGTGGGCGGCGAATTTGAACTGGCCAAACTGGACGCCTTGGTGGGCGCGCTGGAGGAGAGCTTCGACATCGTCGTCGTGGAGCGTGGGGCGGAGCGGCTCACGTTGAAACTGCGCCGGGCGGGCCGGGAACCGGTCGGTCGCGACGACCAATGAGGCTTGGCCTCGTGGCGACAGCGGCGCCTGCGCCCCGCCGCGGCGAGCGCGGCTGGATGCGGGGCTTGGCGGGAGCGCTGGCGCTGGGCGTCGCCGGGTGGATGGCGCCGTTTGCGGCCGGGGCGGCGGACGCGGGCGCGCGCCGCTATGACCTGGCCGCGGGCGAGGCGGCGGAAGTACTGCAGGAGTTTGTCGCCCGCCACGGTCTCCAGTTTGTCTTTCCCGTGCGGACGGTGCGCGGGGTGCGAACGCAACCCCTGCACGGGGAGTATACGATCGCGGAGGCGCTGGACCGGCTGCTGGCGGGCACCGGTCTCGAGGTGGTGCGCGATGCCGACACCGGCGCGTATCTGCTCCGGCGGAAGGCGGTGCCCGCGGCGACGGAGGCCGCGCCGGTTCCGGCGGTCTCCGCGCCGAAGCCGACCGCGGCGGAGCCGCCGGCCGCGCTACCGGCGGTGAACGTGGAGCGCGGACGCATCGGGGATGCGACGCAGTCGATCCTGCCCACGAACCGCATTGCGCCACTCTATCATCATGTCATCACGCGGGCGGAGATCGACCAGTCGGGGGTCACGACCCTCGCCGAGTTTTTGACGACGGTGCCCGGCTATTCGGGCGAGGGGCCGGAATCGTTGCAGGCCTCGGCGGATCTGAAGCTGACGACGGGAGCGAATGTCTACGGCGGCTCCTTTCTGAAGCTGCGCGGCTGGGACTCTCAGCACACGACCGTGCTCCTGAACGGCCGCGAGCTGCCGCCGAGCCCCGAGTCGCGCGGGCCCGACCTGAGCCGCATCCCGCTGGCGGCGGTGGAGCGCATCGACGTGCTGCCCTTCGCCGGCTCGGCGCTCTATGGCGACGGTGCGGTGGGCGGGGCGATGAACATCGTGCTGCGGCGGGACTTCGCGGGGAGCTTTGCCTCGCTGCAGGTGGGCGACTCGACCCGCGGTGGCGGCTCGGAGACTTTTTTGACGTGGGTCGAGGGCCTGGCCTCGACCGATGGGAAAACCAAGGCTACCCTGATCGGGGATTTTCAGCGTCGCGGGGCGTTGCGCCTCGGGGACCGGAATTTTCTGGCGCGCGCGACGAACCGGTTGCGCCCGGGAAGAACCCTGCTGCCCGCCGATGCGAGCGGGACGGACCAGCGCGCGCTCCTGGGCGCGCTCGTGACCGGCGAACCCGGGATGTTCGCGATCGCGGAGGCCGGCAGCGACCTCGGCATCCCCGGGCGGACCGGAGCGTATTTTGCGGTGGCCCCGGCGGGCCGCAACGCGGCGACGCTGCCGCGGAACCTCCAGTTCGAGCATACCCGCGAGCCCGACGTGCTCGAATTTTATGGTGAGATCGGCTTCAACCGCGCGGTCGAGGCGTTTGCCGCGCCGGAGCAGATCGAGCCGCTCACCCTGGATCCGCGCGATCCGCGCAATCCGTTTCGCGCGGACCTTCCCGATTTCGCGGGCCGCAGCGTGACCTGGTATTTCGACCCGGTGGATCTGCCGGATGCACGTTTCCGGCAGGTGCGGGACAGCGCGCGAGTGGTCCTGGGCGTGCGGGGCGCGGTGTCGCGGCGCTGGCATTGGTCGCTGGATACGTTTGGCGATGTGTCGCGGGCGCTGACCATGATCGACGGTTACGGGGCGTCGCTGAATGAGGTGCTGCGCCGGTGGACGGCCGCGCAGTCGTCGCAGTTCAGCGCGATCTACGATCCGCTGGCGGACCACCGGACCGCGCCGCTCCCGGTCGAGCAGCGGGAGCGACTGCTCGCGCGGAGATCGTGGCTGGACTATCGGTCGCGCATGCTCGGGGCCGAGGCGCGCATCGCCGGCCACGCATACGACCTGCCCGCCGGGGCCCTGCGGACCTCGTTCGGCCTCGAGTACGAGTGGCGCGACCACGTGACCCGGCAGAAAACGGACGCGAGCCGCGAACTCTTTGCCCGGCTGGACGCGCTGGGGTCGTACGACTCGCTGACGCAGCTGTCCCGGACGAGTGACAACGGTGAACGCCTCGGGGCCGTGATCGAGGCGCTGGCGCCGCTGTGGAAGGAGGGCATGAGGGGACTGCCGCTGCATCGGGTGGATCTGAACGTGGCCTCGCGCGTGGCGCGGACGGACGGCGGGCACGGGGCGCTGAGCAATCTCGCCGCGCTGAAGGTCGCCCTGTCTCCGTCGTGGGCGCTGCGCGGGACCTGGTCGCAAGGCTATGTCGCGCCCTCCAGCCTCGTGGCCAACAGCCCCATGGTGGAGACGAGCACCCTGACCAGCTTCGTGGATCCCCTGCGCGGAAACATCCGCCAGCTCTACCCGGTGCGCATCGTCTCCGGCGGCGGCCTGGAACAACGGCCCGAAACCTCCCAGGCGCGGGTCGCGGGAGTGCTGTTCACACCGGCGGGCGCGCCGGGGCTGTTCCTGTCGGTCGACGCGTGGTCGATCACGATGCGCGACCGGCTGCGGGCGCCGACGGTGCAGGAGCTGGCGAGCCATCCGGATTTTTTCGCGGGAAAGATCCAGCGCGAGGCGCCGCTGGGCTGGGAGCTGGCGCTCGGCTGGTCCGGCGCGGTGAAGCGGGTGGATCTCCGGCCGGTGCGGGTGACTCATCTGCGGTCGGACGGCGCCGACCTGGCCCTGCGCTATCAGCTGCCCCCGACCCGCGCCGGCACCTTCACGCTCAGCAGCCAGGTGGAGGCGGTGTGGCGCTACGAGGAGCAGCTCCTGCCCGTGACCCCGGCGGTGGACAAGGTGAACGTCGTGACCGACAGCGCCGCGGACGGGCTGATGGATTCGGCGGTGGTTTCGCCCCGGGTGCGGACGACGCTGGCCTGGCAGCGCCACGCCTGGTTTGCCTCGGTCACGGCCGCGTACACCCCGCACTACCGCAGCGAGACGACCACCCCCACGGCGGCGCTGCCCTCGGCGACGGGCGTCGACGGGGACTGGATCGG
The DNA here is from genome assembly GCA_026398065.1 of Verrucomicrobiota bacterium. Taxonomy (GTDB): domain Bacteria; phylum Verrucomicrobiota; class Verrucomicrobiia; order Opitutales; family Opitutaceae; genus GAS368. The sequence goes on from JAPLTR010000744.1 coordinate 12,016, forward strand.
CTCCAGCACGCGCTGGGACCTCCAGGCGGGCTACACCGTGCCGCGGGCGGCGCACGGCGCGCGTAGTGGCTGGAGCGATACGACGTGGACGCTCGGGATCCGCAACGTCTTCGACCGGGCGCCGGCGGTGCGGTCCGACGGCACCTCATTTTACAGCCGGCTGGACGATCCGCGGATGCGTTTCGTGTACGGCCGGGTGCAGTGGAGAAGATAGCCAATTTGTGACCGGCAGGAAGGTGGGCGCCCGACGGGCAAAAAAAGGCCGCGCCCGGAGGCGCGGCGGAGGGAGGGGGGCGGTCCTGAAGGTGTTTCAATAGTCCGTCGGCTCGGGACGCACTTCGTAGATTTCCAGCAGCATCATGCCGCTGGCGCCGGGCGGGCCGCCGCCGCGCAGGATGCAGCGTTGCAGATAGCCGTTCTGGGGAGTGTTGATCATCATCCCGGTGGAGAGGGCCGCATCCCGGCTGTTGGGCGTGAGCGGAAAAGCGCCGACGAGCAGGGAGTCCTGACGGATGCGGAAAGCATTCCCGGGCGTGGCGTCCCAATCGTCGATGATGCCAAAGGTGGGGTTGGTCGATCCGCTGTCGTTGAGGAAGAGGAGTTCGAGATTGCTGTCGGAGATCGCATTCGGGACGCCGAAGGCGCGCAGGCCCGGTCCGATGCTGCGCAACAGGTAGCGATTGCCACCGCTGCCGTAGACGACGAAGCCAGCGAGGAGCGGGGAGGTTTCGCTGTAGTAGCCGAGAGCGGAAAGGTTGGTCAGCCGCGTTTCATTGGGCCTCACGGTGTAGTTCACATTGTAGACTTCGGCCAGAACGGTGCCGGCTTCGCCGGCGACGTCGGCGGAGACGGTGATGGTGTAGGCGCCGGGGCTGAGGTCGGCCAGAATGGCGGCATCCCGGTCGCTGGGCAGGAGCGGGAAACCGGAGGTCTGCCCCTCGATACGCACCTGCCTGACCGTGTCGGTCAGGCTGAGGAAGGACGGCGGCGTCTGCCAATTGGTATTGTAGAGGTTGATGGAGCCGCTGGACGACGGGGCCGTGAGCATGAGCCGGGGATGGGCCATGGCGTCGGTGACGCCAAAGCGGGCGAGGCCGGGCCCGATGCCGCGCATCAGAATCCTCGCCGGAGCCGTGCCGCTCACCACGAAACCCAGGACGATGGTTTGGTTCACCTCCAGTTTCGTCCGGATGGAAACATTGACGAGCTGGCCGGGCGGAGGGAGGATCGGGACCGGGGCGACCTGGGCCTGGACGGACGAGGCCAGCATGACAGCCAGCGCGCCAAGCACGGCGAGGGGACGGGCACGAAGCCGGGAGGGACGATCTTTCATGGAGGTAAACAGAAGGGAGAAGAAGTGTGACGGAAGAGGAGAGTGGAGGCGTCCTGCAGGACACGGACCGATCTGCGCTCGATAGTCCGGCCCGTGGAACGCGCCGGGAAGCCGAAAGAAAGAGGGCGGAGCCCACCTCCAATCGGCGACATGAGGGTTGATGCGCGACACCGGGTCTTCCGCTAGGGAAAGCTGAAGGCGAGTGGGGAGAAACCGTGGTCTTCGGGAAGTTCCCCGAGCCTGTTTTTTGAGGGGAAGACCGGGTTGGAAGGGCCCGGTCGGCGGCCGGAAACCGCCGCTTCCCGGGGCCGCGCGGCGTGGGAGATCGGGGCCGGCCGGCACAACCGACCAATGACAAAGCCGCGCCCCGGGGGCGCGGCTGGGAAGAATCTCCTTTTCGTCGCGGAGCAGACCGGACGCGGCAGACCGTTACAAAAAGCGTGGGTCCGGCTGGATTTCGTAGATTTCGAGCAGCATCATGCCGCTGGTGCCGTTGACCGCGCTGCCGCGCACCATATTGGAGCGTTCGGGGAACGCGGCGGTCGGCGAGATGGTCAGCGCCGTGGCCGCATCTTTGCTGTCCTGCCCAAGGGGAAAAGCCCCCGTAATTTGCGCGTCGAGCAGGACGAGTTGCCGGTTGAAAGGGGGGCCGTTGTCTTCGCTCCTTTCCCAGTCGTCGTTGCCGAGGCTGACGACGCCTTTCGAGTTGATCAGGTCGAGACGGCAGTCCGCGATCGCACCGGAGACGCCGAACCGGGAGAGGCCCGGGCCGATGGCGCGGACTAAAATATTTTCGGAGTTGGTCCCGTCGAGGAAGAATCCGGCGACGAGGGGGGTTGCGTCGTTCACGAAGCCCATGACGGAAAGATTCGCCAGCCGGGCGGAGCGCAGGGGAGGGCGGGGGTCGACATTGTAGACTTCCAGGAGGACCGTCCCGACATCGGTGGCGGTGGAGCCGGATACGGTCACGGTGTAGCTGCCGGGTTTGAGCTCGGCGAGGATGGCGGCGTCCTTGCTGCTGGCGGGAAGGGGAAAGGCACTGCCCCACTGGGTGATCGGCTGTTCCGCGACGCCGCCCGACGAACCGAACACCCGACCGGGGGCGTTCCAGTCGTCGTTGGGAAGACTGACCGTGAGGCCGGGGCCGGTGGCCGCGAGGACGATCTTCGGGTTGGGCATGGCATCGGTCACGCCGAACGAGCCGAGCGTGGGCCCGACCGCCCGGACCAGAATGCGGGCGGTGGTCGAGCTGTCGCCGGCGATGACGAAGCCGGCAACCAGCGTCTGGCCGGCGCCGAGCTTCGACCGCACGGAAAAATTGGTGAGCTGCGAAACGCGGGTGGGCGGCTGGGTCTGGGCGCGGCCGACCGGAATGGCGACGAAGAGGGCCAGGGCGCCGAGCGCGGCGGCGGGGCGGAATAGCGAGCGGAGGCGGTCTTTCATGGTGAAGGGAGGGCGGCGGGCGCAGAGCCTGGGAGGGTCGGGTGGGAGGGAAGTGGAAGCTGAAAAGCGGCCTGGAGGGGCGCGCATCGAACGCCGCTCGATGCGCACTCCTCCAAGCACGCCGGCCCGAGGGCCTGATGGCGGGTGCCACCGGGGTTGATGCGCGAGCCGCGAACTTCCGTTAGAAAAAATCGGCGGAGGCGGCTGCAGGTTCACGCGGCCGAGCGCCCGCGCTCGGCGCTCTCCACGGGACTCGTGAACCAACCGGGCGGGCTACTTCCACTCCTCGTTGAAGAAACCGGCGTCCACGATCCTGCCGGGCCAGCGGGGGCCGGGGGCGGTGCGGAGGTCGACGACGGCCCAGTCGGGGAGCTTGGGGGTCTGGAGGGCGTTGTTGGTGTAGCCGTCGGTGCGGAAATCGAGGCCGCTGTTGAGCACCACATAGCGCGTCGGGTTGAGCGGATTCGGAAAGATGAGGATCGGCGCGTGGTTGGCGGATGGATACGTCTTGCCGTGCACGGTGAGGGTCTTGGCGTCCCAGGTGAGCGGGAGTTTCGCGATGATTTTGGCCAGGACCTTGTTGGAGGTGGGGTCGCCCCAGAGGATGAGGTGCTTGCTGGCGATGTCGGCGTCGGTGAGCGCGGTGTCGGCGACGACCGGGGTGTCGCCGCGGAAGACGTCGCGCCAGAGGTGGCGGGCGGCGGTGAGTTCGCCCTCGACCCAGGCGGCGAGCTC
>JAPLTR010000412.1 GCA_026398065.1 Verrucomicrobiota bacterium
GTTTTTTCAGGCTTCTCCAAGCCGGTGCAGCGCGCTGCCAAGCAGATGGGGGTCGATCCGCGGGACGTGTTCTTCGAACTGGGCAAGCGAAAGGTCGTGGGCGGACAGGAAGATCTGATTGTCGAGGTTGCGGCCGAACTCGCCCGCCGTAAGTCTGCCGTCGTCTGACCGCCCAACCGTCCTCACCATGAATCGCGCGCTCGCCCTAGTTCGATCCGATGTCGACGCCGTGCTCTCCGGCCGCGTCCAGCAACTTACGGCCCTGCGCGGACAGCATCTGTTCATCTCCGGGGGTACCGGATTCCTCGGCACCTGGTTGCTGGAAATCATCAAGGCGCTCAACGATTCTTACGGATTTGACCTCAAGGTTACGGTATACAGTCGCCAAGCTCGCGCGTTTGCCGAGCGGTTTCCGCACCTAGGGAGGATCGCGGGCGCGCATTTTGAGGACGGTGATATCCGGTACATCAGCGAGTTGCCGCGGGATGTGCGTTATGTCATCCATGCCGCCGCTCTAACCGACCGCCGGAGGTTTGTTTCCCAACCGAGCACAGTTGCGGAGGTCAACAGCGTCGGCACCCTACGGCTGTTGCGGGCGGCAAACTTGCTGGAGGACGTGCAGAAATTTGTCCTGCTCAGCTCGGGCTTGATCTATGGCGGTCAGCCGTGGGATCTGCCCCGCGTGGGCGAGGCGTTCGCCGGCGCGCTGCGGTGCAACGATGTCAATGCGGTGTATGCGGAGTCCAAGCGATTTGCGGAAGTCGTGGCCCAGAGCGTGATGAGCGAGGCCAAGCTTCCGGTCGTCACCTTGCGACCGTTTGCCTTTGTCGGGCCCTACCAGTCCCTGCAACTGCCCTGGGCCGTGACGGATTTCATCCGTGACAGCTTTACTGGCGGTCCGATCCGGATCATGGGCGATGGCTCAACGGTCCGCAGTTTGATGTATGCGAGCGACTACGCCTTCTGGGTGCTGGCGGCGCTGGCCTTGGGCCGCCCTCGGGAGACTTACAATGTGGGCAGTCCAGAACCAGTGGAACTGAGCGCGCTCGCCGCCATGATCACCCGGTGCTTTGCGCCGGTGCCGGAGATTCGCACGGGCCTGGGCCAAACTGATCATGAGCGCAACCGGCTCGTCCCCGATGTCTCCCGCGCGCAACGCGATCTCGGGGTTCAGGTCACCGTACCCCTCTCCGAAGCAATCCAGCGAACCATCACATGGAATCGGTACGTCCAAGCCTCATGAAAAGCAAAGTAAGCGACCTGATCGCGCGATTTTTTGAGCAGAAGGGCGTGAAACACGCCTTCGGCATCATTGGGTCCGCTAACGCACACATCTTTGACTCACTCTTTTTCAACTCGAACATCGAGCTGATCTGCAATCATCACGAGCAGGCCTGCACGATGGCGGTCCAGTCGTACTGGAAGGTGACCGGCCAGCCGACCTTCGCCGTGGTGACGGCCGGTGCCGGCTCCAGCAATGCCATCACGGGAGTACTGTCCGCCTGGGCGGATTCGATTCCCTGCATCGTGATATCCGGGCAGGAAAATGCGCGCTATATCACCCCCGGCCACGACCGACGCATGTACGGAATTCAAGGATACGACAGTCCTTTTGCGGTCAGCAAGATGACCAAGTACGGCGCGCGGATCATGGAACCCGAGCGTGTGCTATACGAGTTGGAAAAGGCGTGGCACTACGCGACGACCGGGCGCCCGGGACCGTGCTGGCTGGATTTCCCCCAAGGTGTGCAGGCCGCGATGGTCGAGGAGGAGACATTGCCCCACTATGTGCCGGAAACCGGTGTGCCCGAGCTCGGCGGAGCCACCCTCCACGGTGAGGCCTTGGCTGGCGCGGTGGCGACCACGCTGAAGCACCTGCGCCAAGGGCGCAGGCCGCTGCTCTGGCTTGGGGTGGGGATTCGGATGGCGGGGGCGGCAGAACGGATCGCCCGTTTTGTCGAGACAGTGGGGGTGCCGGTCTTGGTGACATGGTCGGCAATCGATCTGCTGCCATCCCGGCATCCGTTGGTGGTGGGCAGCGCCGGTGTCTATGGCCAACGCGCCGCGAACTTCATTCTTCAAAGCTGCGATTGCCTGGTGACCATCGGCACCCGGCTGGCCATCCCCCAAGTAGGCTATGATATCTCCGAACTGGCGCGCGGCGCCCGCGACATCACCGTGGTGGACATCGACCCTGCCGAGCTGAAAAAATATCCCGAGCGTTTCAACCACCCGGTGTGTGCGGATGCGGGAGAGTTCATGGCTGAGATGCTCGGCCAACTCGCCGGAACGCCGCTCCCGTCCCCGCGGGAGTGGATCGGGTGGTGTGAAAAAGTGAAGGAGCGCTTTCCTTGGATCGGTCCCGAACACAGTGACAAAGGCGGATTCATCAACTCCTATCGGTTCATGGATCGGTTGGCACCGCTCATGAAGCCCGACCAGGTCGTCGTCACTGACATGGGGACGGCCTTGCTCAGCGGGCACCAGTCCCTTCCGATCAGGCCGCCTCAGCGCCTCATCACTTCGCAGGGGTTGGGAGAAATGGGCTTCGGCCTGCCTGCGGCGATCGGGGCCTCCTTTGCCCGTGATCGCGGGGAGGTTCTCTACTCAATTGCGACGGCGGCATGATGATGAACCTTCAGGAGTTGCAGACGGTGGCGCACCATAAGCTCCCCATCAAGATCGTCGTCTTTAACAACGATGGCTACCTGATGATCAAGCATACCCAGAAAGCGGTGTTGAAGGGGCGTTATGCTGGCACCGACCTTTCCTCCGGGGTCTCCTGTCCCAACTTCTCGAAGCTGGCCCTCGCCTTCGATCTACCGGCATTTCAGGTCAGGACGTGGGAGGACTTTGACCGCGAGCTTCCTCGGTTCCTCGCCTTGGAGGGCCCGGCCATTTGCGAGGTGTTCATGCATCCGGAGCAGTTTTTCCACCCCAAACTCGGCGTGTTCGTAAAGCCAGATGGCTCTCTGGTGTCTCCGCCGCTGGAGGATTTGTCGCCCTTTTTGGATCGTCAGACCTTGAAGGAAAATCTGCTCGTCGCGATGCACGCCAAGTCGGAAAGCATCTCCAATTGAAGTTTGCCTCATTGCAGCTGGCGGAGGTCGGAGGTTTTGCTGAAGAAAACGCGCGGTGGGCGATGTGCGTGCTTTTGTCCGGCGTGGCGGGTCGTCCGGAAACCGGCACATCCCCGTGCAGTCAGCAAAAAACGACGGAGACGGATTGGTTGAGCTGCGTCAAGGCCCTCTCATGACATTTTCCCATGTGCTCAAAGCACAGATGGACCGATTCCACGTCACTCCGGCAATCGCCTGGAGCATGGTGGGGACGGTGTTTTCGGGCATCTCCGGACCCGTCGTGGCATTGCTCATCGCCCAGCGATTTACGCCGGAGATGCAGGGCTATTACTACACCTTCAACGGCCTGCTGGCGCTCTCGGTCTTCCTCGAACTGGGTTTTAACACCTGCATCATTCAGTTCATCAGCCACGAATACGCGCATCTTTCGCTCGACGATCGCAGCCGGCTGCAAGGGGATTCCGTGATTCTCGGGCGGCTGGCTTCGCTAGCCCGGCTTTCCCTCTCGTGGTATGCGGCGGCGGCGGTGTTGGTGTTTGTCGGAGTAGGAGTGGGCGGGGAGATTTTTTTCCGGCTCAACGACCACGGGGGAAGCGTCCAGTGGAGGGGAGCCTGGTGGCTGCTCTGTGGGACGACGGCCCTGACCTTGCTCACTTCTCCGCTTTCGGCGCTGTTGGATGGCTGCGACCAGATCGACTGGACGACCCGCCTGCGGATTTTCCAAAATCTGACCAGGTCCTGTACGCTCATTGCGTTGATCTATTTTGGCTTCAATCTTTATGCGCCCGCCATGGCGGCTTTTTGTGCGCTCGCGGTCCTGGCCGTCCTGTTCGTCTCTCGTTGGCACCGGCTTTTCCGTCAGGTGCTCACGTGGGTGTCGGTGGAGAAAGTCTCCTGGCGGAAGGAAATCTGGCCCATGCAGTGGCGCATCGCGGTCAGCTGGGCCAGCGGTTATTTTATATTTTCGATTTTCAGTCCGCTGCTGTTCGCTTCCGGGGGTGCCCGGGTGGCGGGGCAGTTTGGAATGACCTGGGCGTTCGTCATGGCGATCAACGGCGTGTCCTGTGCGTTTGTCGGGACCCGCGGTCCCCGCTTTGGCGCATTGACCGCGAAGAGCGATTGGACCGCCCTGCAAAAACTTTGGCGGATCTGTGTGGTCCAATCTGTCGGGCTGTGTGCGGCCATGTGTGCGGTCTTCATCGTCGGGGCGATGGTCCTCGATCATTATGGTCACCCCTTTCGGGAGCGGCTGGTCTCGACCGGGGCGATTGTGCCGCTGTGTCTGGCGACGGTGATCAATCAGGTGGTCTTCACCATTGCGATGATCGCCCGGGCCGAAAAACGCGAACCGTTCCTATGGTCTTCGGTGGTGGTTGCGCTCATTGTCTCGGGTGCGAGCTATGCGACCGCCGCCAAATATGGGGCGCTCGGCATCGGCCTGAGCTATCTGGGCGGGTGCGTGATTGGTTTCGTCTGGGCGCTACTTATCTACCGCGACACCCAGATGGCCGTTGCCCTCGACAAGGCAAAAACGTGACCTCGCCCTGCCAAACGTGAACACCCTGATCAGTGCAAAGATCATCACCTATAACCGGGCGGACAAGCTCGCTGCCACCCTGCGCGAATGGAATGGCAGCATGCTGAGGAGGATCCCGCTGGAAATATTGGACAATTGCAGCACCGACCATACCGGGGAAGTGATCGACGCTGCCTGTCGGGAGAACCAGAACATTACCACGTTCCGGCATCGAAATAACATTGGTGGCGTGGGAAATCTGCTGCGCGCCTATGAACGGTTTGACGCGGACTACTGCTGGCTCTTGTGCGATGACGATGTCCTTCATGGGGGGCGTGCCGCTGCCTTGTTGGAGGCGTTGGACCGCCGTCCTGATGCGGTGTTGGTGAGTTCGGTCGGACTGGTGGCGAACGACCATGGATTTCACGGTAGCCTGAGTGATTTTCGGAGCGGCGGCGGCGCATTTTTCTACGCGGCTTCTTTTTTGCCGGGGATGGTTTTTCGACGGAGCTTTCTGGACAACGGCATCCTCTATCGCTGCTACCGAGCCTCCGCCTCGCTTTATCCTCATGCGCCGCTGCTCGCGGAGATCGCGTCCAAAGGGGGCACCCTCACGTGCCTTTCCGAACCGCTGGTGGAACGCATTCCCGGCGACGATACCGCCAACATTAAAGTCAACTGGCTGGTGGAGAGCCTGCTGCCGTGCAAGTTCATGCCGGCATACGGCGCTGAGTGGGCGGTGGATTTCATCGAGTGCATGAAACTCTCACAGCTGAAGAATTTTTTGCATATGACAGTGCACTATCGCCGCATCGGCATCTACACCTTTGGGGACTTTGTGCTGATCCACTCATATCTCCCGCGCCGATACTTGATGCTGCGGTTAGTGGCCTTTTGCGTCAGCCTGTGTCCCCGGTCCTTGCTCGTGGGGATGCGGAAGCTGATGCGTCGGCGGCCCCCAGTCAACAAAACGGACGATGGTGGTCGGCTTTGATTCCCCGATGCGACCGAACGAGATCATGATCAGCTACGTGGTGTGCACGCATAACGGCGAACGCACCTTGGCGAGATGCCTCGCGGCCATTATCGGCCAGGCGGGAACCGGACGTGCCGCCTACGAGGTGGTGATTGCGACCAATGGCTGCACCGACGGCTCCGTCATGATCGCAGGCCGATTCGCCGCCGCCCACCCGGGATTGGTCCGGCACATCGACATCAGGCAGCCGGGCAAGAGCCTGGCGTTGCGCAGCGCGTTCAATGCGGCGTCTGGCCGGTATCTCGCAGTGATCGACGACGATAACTATCTTTCGCCCGAGTGGGAGCGAGCGGTGCTGGCCCGGGTGACCGATCCCGCCTTTCGTGGCGTGCTTGGCACGGCGGCGGACCTGACGGCCGAGGCGGTCCGTGCTGTGTCGCCGGGGATCGCGCCCTTCATCCATATGCTGGCGGTTGGCGAGCAGCAGGCGAACCCCGCAAGTGTTACCCAACTCGCGTGGGGGGCGGGATCGGTCTTCAGCCGGGAGATTTGGGACCTGTTGCGAAAAGCGGAGTTCGATTTCATTTTGCAAGGGCGCGTCGGACCGACATTGGTGGCGGGGGAGGACGGAGAGCTTTGTCTCACCGCCTATCTGCTTGGCTATGCGGTGGAATACGACAATAGTATTCGGCTGCAACATGACATAAAGCCGAGTCGTCTGACCGCAGACTACCTGATAAAAATGGCGAGGGCTGATGGCGTGGTCTCATTTGTCATGTATTTGTATCAGCGTGCATACCCCAGGCGGAGACTGCGGTGGCGGCACGTTGCCTGGGATCTTGCTTCGTTCGCGGTTGCCGCCGTGCTGCGCCTGGGCCTTCATAGTGCCGGCTTCCTGCTCGCGCCAGGACGGTTGGAAAACAGAATTCGGCTGAGCAAGACGTGCGGCCGCCTGACGGCTTTGCGCTGCTTTGGCACCAAGCTGCCGGTTTTTGCCCGTCAGGTAAATCGGTTGCGCGCGCTTACGACCGGCCAGGCGGCCAGACAGAGCAGGAGTGCGGCGAACCAAGGTGGTCCGGCCGCACCGCAAAAATGCTAACAAACCAGCCAAATTTTACTTTCAATTACTACAAATTAGCCAATGCAGCAATATTATCACGAACCGGGTTTCTGGGAAAAGATACGCAACAAACTTCTTCATCCGAGGCAATCGTGGCAAGGGAGGAGGTATGGCGTCTATGAGAGTGACTTGTCGCTCGTGCGCTGGTTGGACCGGATCGGCGTCTTCGCCGAGTGCGCCGGGGTGGTTGACGTCGGGGCAAACGTGGGGACTTTCTCCGCTGCGATTGCCATTGTTCACCCGCATTGTCCGATCTACGCTATCGAGCCCGGCGCAGACGCCTATCGGCTGTTGGAGGCGAAGGCGAGGGTGTTTGGTCGAATTCGGCCTTTCCGAATGGCCTTGGGCAAGCGGGCTGAGACCTTGGATCTCCATGTGAGCGCGCTGAGCGAAGCAAACTCATTTCTGCCTGTGACCACTGAACACATCAAGGCATGGCCGACGAGCGAACCTTCGTCCGTCGAGAGGATCGGGGTGGAGCGATTTGATGCTTGGGTGACATACCATAAAATAACCGGAAGCCTTTTTGTGAAAATTGACGTTCAGGGCTTCGAGGCGGCGGTCCTTGAGGGATTTGGCGGGAAATCAGAGCTGGTGAAGTATTTGTTGGTGGAATTCCAACTGAAGAGCATGTACGCGGGCGGGGCCGGTCCGGCTGAGTTGTTCGCGCAACTTGAGGGCATGGGCTACGAGCTGCACGGCGTTCCGAGGTATATCTATTCCAGCAGTGATCGTGCGGCGAAGCCGGTGTTTGCTGATTTTCTCTTTTATCGAAAACAATCATGATGACGGCGGGCATAAACCATCCACGGTCCGATTTCTTGCGCTATTTCTCCAGTGGGAGCATCGGTAAAAATCCGCTGCTGCTGGGCTTTTTTTTCGCTATTTTTCTGACGTTTGGGCTGAGTGTGTCGATAGTGGGGCGCCTCTTTTACGCGGATATTGGAGTGGTGATCATGGCCATGCTCTATTTTGCCGATCAGGCGCGGTCCGGAGGCGGTAAAAAAAACTACATTCTTTTGATCGCAGCGGCGGTGTTCCTGACGCTGGTGACGGGGATGGACCTCATCAATCGGATACCGATGCCGGACCTGTATCGGGGGCTGGCGCGCAATGCCATCTTTTTTGCCTCCATTTTCGCGGGTATGTACTTGGTCAAGCTGTGGGGGCTAAACCGCGCGATCCTACTGATCCTGATTGTCTCGGTCGCGCCCTTTGTCGCCCATGTCTTTTGGGTGGGGCGGGCATTCGATCTGTCGTTCGCGATCCGCTATTCCGGCGCCGGCACGCTGGGGCTCATCGTGGTCCTGTTGTGTCCGTTTGCGTGGCTGCAACTGGCCGTGATGACCGTACTTTCGCTGGCTTACGCATTCTACTTTGACATGAGAGCGGGCGCGGCTCTGACGATGACAGGGATGCTGTTGTTTCCGATCCGGCGAATCGTCTGCTACTTCAAGAAGTGGGTCTTTGTCCTTCTGGCGATCGGGCTGGCGGTGGCGCTCGTCCCCCTCGTTATCGAAGGTGTTTCACTGGGCATGGAGGATGGCAGCACGATCTCGCGGCATGCCGCTTCCAACAGCCAGCGGTCGTCGATGGCACAGACGGCCTGGGATGGATTCAAAAGCAGCCCTTTTTTCGGGAACGGCAGCTGGCAACATGCGCGAAAGTATTTCGATGATTCGATGACCGAGGAATTCATCGGAGTTCATTCCTGGATACTGCAATTGGCCTTTGAGTACGGGATCCTGGGCTTGTGTCTAGGGGTGGGCGTGGGGATTCTCGGTTTGGTTGGGATATGGCTGTTTGCTTTTCATAGCTGTGAGGGCCTGATCCCGAGCGGAATTGCCATCATTGGCGGAGTGCTTGCTCAAGGGGTGTTCTATGGCGCTTTGTTCAACCCATTTGCCGGGTATACGCGCATCGATGTGGGCTTGACGTGCGGCGTCATCGTTGGGCTAAACCGGGCCTACGAAGCCAACAAGTTGGCCCGAGGGGCGAAGATAGTTCGCCGGTTTGGGGGCCGTGCCATATGAGTGTGCTCCTGCTAGTCACGCCGACGCGCGGCTATTCGCGTTGGTTGGCCGAGACCCGCGACGGAATCGGGCAGCTCGTGCGCGATGGGCTGGGGGTAAAATGGGTGATTGTCTGTCCGGCCGGCGAGCGGGCGTCGATCCAAGCCACTTGCCCTACGGCCGACATTGTGACCGAAATCGGACGAGGACTTTACCCCGCGATCAACACCGCACTGCAAGCGATGAAGGATGCCGTTTGGGACTATTTTTCCTACATCAATGATGACGACGGCGTGAGGCCGGGTTTTGGTTTTTTGGTTCGCGAAGCAAGGGCACGGAAACTTGAGATCGCGTACGGAGACGTGGAGTTTGTGGACGAGAATTCTCGGTCCTTGGGGATGGTCTCGGTTTGTCGGCGTCCGACGGATGCACTGGCCCTGTTTGGCCGGCGGATAACGCCTTTCACCCAGCAGGGAACGGTGATTCGGCGGGATTGTGCGGAGTTGCTGAACGGATTCGATACGCAGCTGTCGCATGTGGCGGATTCGCACTTCTGGGTACGAGCACTGTTGCGCGGATACCGGGCGGAGTACGTCAGGGGCACTGTGGCTTTTTTCCGGATCAGGCCCGGCCAACTGAGCAAGAACCTCGAGGTCATGGATCGCGAGGAGGCGATCGTGGCTGGTCTGGCAAGCAGTGGTTGCGCGGGCGGAGCCAACCCGGTCGCCGCTACCCTCCGTTTTCGAGCGGGCAACCTGCCCCGTGCGCTTGGACGGATGGTCCGGGCCAAGGCAGTGTTTAGCCGGGGCATGTTGCGCCGCTAGTGGTCTGCCGATGTCCATGAAAATCAAGGTGCCGGCATCATTGCAGGGCGTGGGCCTGGGGGCCGCGGCCCGGTACGCGTTTTACCGTGTCCGCTGGGCGGCGATCGCCGGAACTTGGTACAAGCTTTGGCATCAGAACGTTTTCATCGGACGGGGCGTGCACATCAATTCACTCTCGACGGGAGGGGTGGTTCTGGGTGACCGGGTAACGCTGGGCGACTACAGCTGGGTGCAGGGCACGGCGCATTTGAACAATCCGGGCGAGAGCTTGGTCGTGGAGGAGCATGTCTATATCGGCCCGTTTGCGGTGCTTGGGTTTCACGGCCCGGTTCGAATCGGCGCGCATACCGCGATTGGGGCCGGCTTTCGTCTGTCGGCGCAGGAGCACAATTTGGATGAAATCGAAATTGCCACCAAAGCCGGTCGCGGGACAGGCATCGATATTGGCCGACATTGTTGGTTTGGCAACGACGTCAAGGTGCTGGACGGAGTGCGGATCGGGGACCACTGCGTGGTCGGCGCCGGTGCGGTGGTAACGCGTTCGCTGCCTCGGGGGGCGGTGGCTGCGGGCGTGCCGGCCCGCGTGATCCGGGTGAGAGATCTATGAAAATTCTGATGGGCATGCGCCGTGATGCCGCGACGATCGGCGGAGGTGACGTCGTGCAGATGCTAAAGACGGGAGCCGCGCTCGCGCGGCAGGGTGTGGAGGTGGAGTACAGTTACGGCGACGCGCGGCAGATCGGGGGGCAGGATGCCGTGCATCTGTTCAACACGACGCGCATTGACGATACGTACGAATTTGCACGCGTGGCGAACGCGCGGCGAGTGCCCCTTCTGCTCAGCACCATCTGGCACTCGATGGAAGAGATGGGCCGTGCCTACGGCGCGATCTACGGGATCAGACCGTTTCCGATTTGGACTTACACCGCGGTGAAGGAAACATTTTACCGCTGGCGATCGCGACGGGAGTGGCGGTTGGCCCCTGCTTTCCGCTACCGGACGAGGCTGCGCCAGGTGGTTGGTTGGGCGGACGCGGTGCTGCCCAATTCCGAGGCTGAATTGCGCATTTTGAAATCCGAGACCGGCTGCGAACCCCGAGCGGCATTTGTCGTACCGAACGGCTTCGACATCGCGCTGGGCCACCGGACGCCCTGGGCGCAGCGCTCCCAGATCGTCTGTGCGGGCAGGGTGGAACCGCGGAAAAACCAGCTGGGTGTCGTTCGGGCATTCCAAGGCGCGCGTTTGCCGGCCGAAGCCAAACTTGTGCTCCACGGGGCGACCATGCCCCAAGCCCGGGCGTATGGGGAAAAGGTGCGTCGTGCTATGGCCGGCGGGCAGGCTTCCTATGGCGGCCTGCTTTCCCAAGAGGCACTCTATGCGGTCTTTGGCCGCTCCCGGGTGGCCGTGCTGGCGAGCTACTTTGAAACCACCGGCCTCAGCGCCTTGGAAGGACTGGCTCACGGTTGCTCGGTGGTCATTACCGATTCTCCCTGCACGCGAGAATATTTTGGAGAGGCCGTCGAATATTGCGATCCGTTTTCTGATGCCAGCATCGCGGCGGCGATCGAACGGGCCTGGCAGAGGCCGCCCCCCGACGTGACTGCGCTCCTGGCCCGCAACAATTGGGCTGAGGCGGGGCGGATTACGTTGCAGGCCTACGAAACGGTGCTTCGCGGGAGGCGATCTCGGCAATGACGGTCGGTGTCGTGGTTCTGACCCTGAACGGAGCGAAGCAGATCGCGCAGGCCTTGGGCCCCGTTCTGGCCTCACGATCAGTGGCGAAAATCCTCGTGGTCGATTCCTCGTCTTCCGATGACACCGTGGAGATCGCGCAGTCCCTGGGGGCGACGGTCGAGGTGATTGCGCGTGCCGAGTTCAACCATGGGGTGACGCGGGAGTTCGCGCGAAAGCGGCTCGGCACGGATATCGTCGTCTATCTCACTCAAGACGTAATTCCGGAGGCAGGGTTTATCGAGCCCTTGGTCGCGCCGATCCTGGCCGGGGAGGTGGCGGTCACCTACTCGCGGCAACTGCCCCATCGTGGCGCCGATTTTTTCGAGGCTTTTCCCCGGGAATTCAACTACCCTTCCCAGAGCAACACACGCGGGCTGGGCGACGCGTCGCAGCACGGGGTTTACACCTTTTTCTGTTCCGACTCCTGCGCGGCTTACGCCAATGGGGCGCTCGACCAGATTGGCGGCTTCAAGGCGACGCTGACCAATGAAGACTATTTCGCCGTGGCGGCGATGCTTCGCCTCGGCCACCGGATCGGGTATGTGGCAGAATCGCGAGTGGCGCACTCGCACCGCTATACGCTGGCGCAGGAATTCCGTCGATATTTCGATACCGGTTATGTGCGCGCGGAAAATCCCTGGGTGAACGAAATCGCTGGAGCGGCGGAGGGGCGGGGGGCCTCCTTTTTCCGCGAGATGCTGCGCCGCTTGATGCGCCAAGCCCCGCGTTTGCTGCCTTACGCGATCGTTCAGACCGGGGTCAAGTGGCTCGGTTATCGGGTGGGCTTTCACAGCCTCAAGGCACCTCTTGCGTGGAAGATTCGGTGCAGCGGGCAGCCTTATTACTGGCGCTCTAAGTTTGCCGTCGGGACCGCCCCGTGAAGCACACCGGCCGGGAGAAAAGCCGACAGATCGACTCGTGGCAGATTCGGCGTGATGTGGGCGAACAGTGGTTGGTTTAGATCAGCATCGAGGGGTTCGTTCGACGAAATGCGGACGAAGAACTGCTCCTGCCGCTGATTCAACCCGTACGACAGAAGGTCCGAAAACCACTGGTGCCAGGGCTTGTGGCCATCGGAAGGGGGGCGCACCTGGTTGCCGACGATGTGCCAGTACCAAACGTATTCTGTTTGCTCACCGAAGGTGAACACCCGATCCTGCGCCATGAGCCGTTCGACGGCGATCTGGGACGGGGGCCTGAGATGCGCCGCCGTCTCCTTTTTCCATCCGTTGGCCACCCAGCACACGTCCGGGGTGTGGCCAGCCACCAGACGTTGTGACATGCGGCCGGGCTCCCAATAGGCGATGTAGACCGACACCCGCCGCCGCCCTTGCGTGTAGTCCACCAAGACGGCGTCCTTGTAGTTTAACAATTCTGCGACTGCTTGCTTGATTTCAGGAGTTTCGGCGATGATCTTTTCGCTCCGGGCCCAGCCGGCGGGTGCGCTGGGCAACAAATTTATCACTTTGCCATGAAAACTGCCGCCCAAAGTTTGCGATGCGCCATAGACTGCCAGACTTATGGCGACCAATAGCGATCCAGCGGCGACGAATACCGCGAATTTGCGGAGCAAATTTGGCCGGAACATGGGATCGGGAGTTTGGTTGTCTGCCTTGAAAGCGCAAGGGCTGGTGGTTGCGAAGATGGTGATCAGGGCGCGAGGGGCGAATGGGCCAAAATGAAGGACCGCGCAATCCAATCCCTCAAGGGCATCGCAATCATCGGGGTCCTTTTTCACCATATCCACAATCGGAGGATAGCGGAGGAGACGTCGAACACGCTGTCTTTGGTGACGGCATTCTTAACCTGGAGCGTCTTGCTTTTTATTGCCATCTCGGGCTGGTTGCACAGCCGGAAGGACGAGAAAGGTGGGGAAAGTCTGCTTCGTTTCATTGGCAACCGCTCCCTGCGCCTGCTGGTCCCCTTCGTCACCCTTGTCTTTGGGTACGCAGTGATCTGGCAGGCCCTCGGACGGCTCGGCTTTGCGGAGGTGGGGGTGCGGCTCGCGCCGGATTTTCGCGGAAAGATTGTCGACAGTCTCCTTCTGTATCATCCGGATCCGGTGGCAGGCCAGTTGTATTTTCTTCCATTATTGTTTATTATATCGGCGATAGTTCGGGTTTTTATTTCTGCGGCGGGGGTGCGTGGCGTCATTGTCTGTGGCGGGCTGGGTTTGGCGGGGGGGATTGTTTTCGCGCCCGGTTCGGCCAACACCGGATTTTCGGTCGGCATGCTGTTATTTGGATTGTTCTGTTATTCGGCCGGTTTCCTGATGCACCGGTTTCGGTCGTTCCGGTATCGGTATGTTTGCGTGGGGGGCGTGGCCGTTGTCGTCGTCACGGCGCTCGGGATTGATGGGGTCGCGAAGGTCTTCCCTCTTGTGTTGCTGGAAGTGATGCATGTCCTGCCGCTTCAAAAGGCGGGACTGCTTGAGATGATCGGGGAAGCGTCGGGCACCATCTATGCCTACCACATTCCTTTCGTGCTGGTTCCCTTGTTGATTTTGGTGAGCCGGCTTCCGTCCGGATATCAGATGGCGGGGGTACTGGCGGCGATTGCGGTGTCGATTGCAGCGTGCATGACCATTTTCTATGGCCTTCGAAACACTCGCTTGAAGTGGATTGTTTTGTGAAGAAATGGCGGGCTGGTGGCCACGGCCCGCCGTGCCCGGTGCGGACGACGACCCAGAACAACCGATTGATGCTCACGGACCAATGAAGACTATTTCGGACAAGGTTGATAACATCAAAGGACTATTGATGATATTGGTGGTCGCTGGGCACGCCATCGAGATCGCGCCGATCGCGGGGGGGTGGCGAGGGGCGAGCGTGGCCAATGTGCTGTATGCTTCAATATATACATTTCATATGCCTGCGTTGGTCTTTATTTCCGGTTACCTTTCGGGGCGGGCCAAGAAGCTGGGCGACCTTGCATGGGCGGGTGTGGGGCTCTATGTCCTCGCGCAGGCGCTATGGGTGGCGTTCCTGAGCGCGCTTTCCCTGTGCGGGGGGGGCCTGCCCTCGTTGGCAGTCCTCAGCGGGCTGGTGCCGGGCTGGGGGCTCTGGTATCTGCTCTGCCTTTTCGTGTGGCGCGCTTCCGCACCTGTCTTGACGGAGATACGCCATGCCCCACTTGTGATGGGCGGTTTGTTCTCTTATGGGGTCTTGATCGGAGGTTCGGAGGCGAATGAACTGCTCTCGATCTCCAGGCTGATCGTTCTTCTGCCCTATTTTGCCTTGGGGTATTGGTGCAAGACGAGAAATTGGGGCTTTGCCGAGACGCGGCTGAGATGGTATGATGCGTTTCTTGGGGCGGCGCTGCTCGGGGTGGGACCACTGGTGGTTGCGGGATGCTGCAGCCGTCGGATTGACCTGTTGCATTTTTCCCGTCCGTTTGCGGAATTGGGCGTCAAGCTGGAAATCGGCGCGTTGGTCAGGGTGGGAAGCGCGCTCATTGCCCTCGGCATGATCCGGCTGCTTCTTCTGATCACGCCGGATCGGAAGACGGTCTTTTCGCGGTTCGGAACTCAATCCCTTTCGCTTTACCTTGGACATTTCTATATCATTGGTTTGCTCCGCATTTTCATTCCCGCTCGGATCTGGCTTGACAATCTTCTCTGGATCACGCCGTGCGTCATCGTTCTTTGCGCCTCGTTGATTTTTTTGAAACTGGACCATGGTCTGGGACGTCTTCGAAACTGGGTCTCAGCGCTGATTTTCAGGCCGCCGAGCGTCGCATTGAGCGCAGGCCGGGAGCCGAAGGAAGTTTAGCAAGTTATTCGTTGGGTCATTTATGAACAAGCCATACATTCCAGTAGCGCAGCCTGCGTCGCATGCCCCGCGACGCCCGGGACGGGCTGCCGTCGCCGCGGGACTCGTGCTCGTGGCCGCGCTGGTCAATCAATGGAGCTTGGGCTGGCTATTGCATCGCCGGGTGGACGACATTTCGCCAACGACCCGGCAAAATGTGGCGATTTTCGAGGTGGTGCTCGTAGTGGGGGCCTTGGTGTGGCTGCGCTGGGGGGCCATTCGGCAATGGCTCGGTGGACGTCGGGCGGATGCGCTGAAAAACTGGCTGGCTCCGCGCGTTCCCTCGCGGATTCGATTTGCGCTGGTGGTGTTCATGTTGCCCCCTCTGGTTGTCGCATTTCTAGGTTTTAGCCGGGAAGATGTCGCGTTGTGGCACCCTCTGGCTTTGATGTCTGGCATCGAGTCTGCGCTGTTTACCTCGCTGTTGCTCACGGCGGTCTATTGGACGGTCTTGACACTATCCGGCCGCCGCTGGCTGGCGGCGTTGGCCCTTACTCCATGGTTGATCCTTATTCCGGTCGACCTTATTGCGCTTTGGACGGCGGGGATGCGGTTCGAACCCCGTATGATTGGCTGGTCGAGTATGACCTCCATCATGGGGGTGATATCTCCGACGGTCTGCGCGATGATTGTCGTCCCTCTGGTCCTGATTTGTCTGGCGGTGAACCGACTTGGAGTGCTGAAGGCCGAGGCTGATCCGCGTCTGATCTACCGGTTGTGGTTGGCGGTGGCTGTGCTCGGTTTTTGCCAGCCGGCTTACGTTTGCTACCGGATCCTGTCCGCCCCGGTGCCCGTTCGGTTCCTCGGGCTTTCCCAGTCAATTTGGACGGATGTTCAGAAATACCGTTCTGATTCGGTCGTCCATGCGTTACGAATGGTGCTTACGCCCAAACCTTACCGTCTCGTCAAGGGCCTGTCGCCAAATGAGGCGGCCATGGCGACGGCAATTGGGATTGCGCCAAAGCCAGTGCCTGCCGCGCTTCCGCTGGCGACTCCCTTCAAGCGCGTGATCTTTCTGACCTGTGAGTCACTGGGCATGAAATTTATCGGACGCTATAATTCAGCAATGCCGGTGTCGCTCACCCCGTTTCTCGACTCATTGCCGGAGAGTTTCCTGAACTTTTGGGCCTGTTCGTTTCCGACCAACGCCGGACTGGCCACGCACTATTGCTCGCATCCGAACTACACGCTGCTCTTGGCCAACCGGTATCCCAATTCGTTCGTCAAACAGCTAGCCTCCGCTGGCTGGCGGACGGTGCTGTTCCGATCCGCGGCTCTCAGCTTCAGTTCCGGTGAGCGTCGTTTTACGGAGATCGGTTTTGGCGAGCTGTTTGGTGCGGAGTGGCAGCAGGCCCAGGGACGGGGCAAATATGTGTCGGGATGGGGCACTTGCGACCGGATATCTCTGACGTCAGCGGTGGAATACCTGAAGGAGCACCGTGCGGAGCGGGTGTTTCTCTCCGTGATGACGGCGGACATGCACTTTCCGCAAGGCCGTGAAGACTACGCTGATCTGACCTATCCTTCGCCCCCGGAGTGGGTCAAGGGTCACCCTCAAGAACATCTGCTTACGGCCATATCGCGGTTTGACCATGATCTCAGCCGATTCTTTGCGGCCCTCAAGGCGGCTGGACTGTGGGATCGTGATACCTTGGTGGTGGTGACCGCTGACCATGCGTTCCCCGGTCTGCGCGGAGTGGAAAGCATTCCCGGGGTGGATTTGGATTTCTATCAGCGGATCCCCTTCATCATTGTTTCCGGGCAGCCTCTGCCCGAGGTGGATCATACCCGATTGGCCACGCAGACCGCGACCGC
>JAPLTR010000467.1 GCA_026398065.1 Verrucomicrobiota bacterium
CTCCGCGACATCCGCACCGACCTTGACGCCGCGGGCCGCAGCCGCGGGCGCCCGATCCTCCTCGCCCTCAAGACGCCGGATTCTCCCGGCTACTGCCACGAGCTCGGTCTCGATCTCGAGCGCTGGATGACGGAGGGACTCGTCGACCTGTATGTGCCGGGTGGATATTTTCAGCTCAACCCATGGCCCGAAAGCGTCGCCCTCGCCCGGCGGCATGGCGTGAAGGTCTACGCCTGTCTCCCGGAAAGCCGCGTGCGCGAGGCCACCGCGGCGAAGGAGCGCGCGTCACTCGAATCGCTCCGCGCCCGCGCGCTGGCGGCGTGGGCCGCGGGAGCGGACGGCATCGAGATGTTCAACCACTTCGATCCCACGTCGCCGCTCT
Source organism: Verrucomicrobiota bacterium (assembly GCA_026398065.1). GTDB lineage: Bacteria > Verrucomicrobiota > Verrucomicrobiia > Opitutales > Opitutaceae > GAS368. The sequence continues at coordinate 383 of JAPLTR010000467.1, forward strand.
GGCGCGAACTCGGCGACCCCGCCCTGCTGCGTCCACTGCCGAAGACGTACTTCGCCAGCGTGCAGGGAGCGTCGAACTCCCGCGGCTACTATCCGGCCGGCGCTCATTTCACGCTGCCGAAGCTGACACCCGACGCGCCGGAAAAACTCTCCGCCGGCGCCATGACCACGCAGGAGCTTTTCATTGGCGACGATCTCCGCACGACTCCCGGCCTGCGGGCGAAGCTCTGCGTCCGCGTCGAATCGACCGCCGGTGCGAAACCCACCGTCCAATGGGACGGCGCGCCCGTCACGCTCACCGCCGTCGATGGCGGCATGTTTACGGCGCCCGTCGAAAACCGCCGCGTCACCCCCGGTGCGCATCGCATCACCGTCACCGCGTCGGGCGCGCTGCGGCTCGACGACCTGCTCCTGCGCCTCGAGCGTCAGTGACGCGCGTCCTCGCCACGCGCCCGCGCGATGTCGCCGTCCATGCACCGCCGATACGCGACGACCAGCGCCAGCCCCGCGATCACGAAGAGCAGCGAGATGCCCGCGAAGATCGCGTTGAGACCGAAGGCGCGCTTCAGCACGCCGGCGAGCAGCACGCCCACGCCGCCCGCGGCGGTGGCGCAGGTGTTCATGATGCCCAGCGCCGTGGAGCGGAAGCGGGCGGGGATCACCTCGCAGATCGTGGGGTTTTCGTTGGCCTGGCCCAGGCCGCGGAAAAACGAAAACACCGACACCGCGACCGCCACCACCGCGAATCCCGGTCGCGTGAGAAACAGGAGGAGGAACGGCGCCGCCGCCAGGTAGCTGAGCCCCTGCACGAGCATCCGCCGCTTCGGCCCGGCGCTCGCCGCGCGGTCGGAAATCCACCCGCCCGCCGCGATGCCGAGCACCGTGGAGATCTGCAACATGAACGTTCCCGCAAAACCCGCCGCCCCGAGCGTCATGTCAAAGGCCTCGCGAAAATACAGCGGCAGCCAGTTCAGAAACACCCAGACGCCCACGCCCGCGAGCATCGCCTTGGCGAGCAGCACGTGAAAGGACGGCACGCGGACCAGATACCGCGCCGCCTCCCCGAGCGAGGCCCGGGGTGCCGTCGCCGTCGCAACCACCCCCGGCCCGTCGGTCAGAAAAAACCGCGCCGACAGCGCGAGCGCCACCCCGCCGAAGCCCAGCACCCAAAACCCCGAGCGCCAGCCAAACCACTCCGCAAGATGCCCCGCAAACGCACCGCCGAGCACGACGCCGAAGTTGAGCCCCACCGAGTGCACGCTCATCGCCCGACCGCGCGTCGCCGGCCCATGATGGTCCGCCAGCAACGCCGTCGCCGCCGGCAGGTAGATGCACTCCGCCAGGCCGAGCGCCGTCCGCAGCGCCACGAGGGTCCAGAAGCCGTTCGCCGCCCCCATCAGCGCCGTCACCCCACTCCAGAGCGCGAGGCTCCAGATCACGAGTTTCCTCCGCGACCACCGGTCGGCGACGACCCCCGCCACCGGCGAGCCGATCGCGTAGCTCCACAAAAACACCGAGCCAATCAGCCCGAGCTGCGTGTCGGTCAGGGTGAAATCCGCGCGCAACACCGGCAGCACCGCCGACATCGCCGCGCGGTCCGCATAGTTCAGCGCCGCCGCGCAGGCCAGAAAGCCCACCACCCGCCAGCGCGCCTCCCGCCACCACGCAGCCATCGTCACTTCCCTCCTTCGTCGCCGGTCGCGAGCCGCCAGACCGTCGCGACCCGCTGGCGCGGCCCGTCCTCGCCGCCGAGCAGCACCACCCCCGCCCCGGCGCGCACCATCGCCGCCGCGAGCCGGGGCGCCGGCAGCGGGGTTTGCGGCGCGAGCTCGCCCGTCCGCGCATCGTAAATCCAGGTTCCCGTCGCGATCGTCGCCGCACCGCCGCGCCGTTCGACCCCGCCCGCGATCAAGGCCCGCTCCGCGTCGAGCGCGACGCCCGACAACCCTCGCGGCAGCACCACCCCGAGCGGCCGCCGCGACCACGCGTTCGCCCGCGGCAAGAAGACCCACGCTTCCGTCGGCGGCTCCAGCACGCGACGCTCCGCCGACCACACCCCGCCCGGCAGCACGTGCAACTCGCCGTGCAGGGCCAGCACAAGCGGATTGATGAACGCCGGCCCCGGCGCCTCCACTGCGCGGACGGCGTGCGTCGTCAGATCCATGCGGCAAACCGTCGTGCTCGCGTGGAAAAAATCGCCATCGACCGCCGTGCCACCGACGACCCAGAGCGCCCCGTCGAGGACGGCGGCTCCGCCATAGGCGCGCGGTTCCGACAGCTTCGCCGCCACGCTCACCGTACCATCCGCCAGATCAATCCGCCACACGGCGCGGGACACTCCGCGCCGGTCGAGTCCGCCGACGAGCCAGAGCGCCTGGCCGTCGTCCGCCCAACCGCCGTGTGCGAACCCGCCGGGAATCGTCGCCACCGTTTCCCAGGTCGTCCCATTCGACGCCTTGCGCCGCACGGTATCCTCGATGTGTTTCGTCCCTCCTTCCCACCGGCTCCCACCCGCGACCCAGAGCGTTTCACCCCGCACGGCGGCGGCCTGGCCCGCGACGGCCTGCGGCAAGGCATCCAGTTCCACCCAACCGGCGGCACCGGACAGAACCGCCGTGGTCGCGAGGCCGAGCAGCGCCATGCGGGTCCTTCGCCTCACGACGCGGGCAGGGCCAGACGGGGTTCCAGGTGCTCCATCATAAAATCCGTGATCATTTGCTCGAACTGCGGCTCGAATGTCACGCGGGGAAGCGCGCCCGCCGTAGTCGCGATCACCCCGCGCTGGTGCAGCGGCAGCTTCAGCGTGTGCAGAAAATGGGCGAAGGACTGCTTCACGTCGCGGTGCCCGAAGATGCCCCACAGCGCCGTGAGCTGCCGCTGGATCTCCTCCGCGCGCCCCGTCTCCCCGGCCTGCCACGCCTCAAACAGCGCGCGAAACAACCGCGGCGCGATGCAGCCCTGCGCGACGACGCAGCCGTGGCCGCCCGCGGCCAGCGTGGGCAGCACGAGCTTTTCCACCCCTTGGAAAAACTTGAAGGGCCGTCCGGCCGTCGCCGCGAGGATTTCCGCGCAGCGGTTGTGGTCACCGCCATTGGTGTCCTTCAGCGCGATGATGTTCGGGTGCGCCGCGAGCCGCGCGACGGTCGGCACCGCGAAGGGTGTCGGCATGCGCACGTGATGGTACAGCGCCAGCGGCACCGGGCTCGCGTCGGCGATCGCTGTCGAAAAATCCGCCAGCTGCGCCTGGTCGAGCGCGACGAAGTACGGGCTCATCACCACCGCCACATCGGCCCCCGCCCGCGCCGCCTCGCGCGCGTGATGGATCGCGTGCCGGTGCCCCGTCCCGCTGATGCCTGCATAGACGACCCCATCTGGGGCGGCGGCGCGCACCGTCTCGATGATGGCGAGCCGCGCGGGTTCGTCGAGGAGCGGCGACTCGCCGGTGGAGCCGACGACAAAAAATTCCCGCACCCCGCCGCCGAGCAGGTGCGCCACCAGTTTTCGCAGGCTGGCGCGGTCCACCTCGCCACCGGGGGTGAAAGGGGTCACCATGGCGACGATCAGATGCGGTCCGGTCGATTGCAGTCGGGGATTTCTCATGGGCGCGAAGCAGTGCTGGCCCAAGGTTTTCATATTGGTATACCAAAGCAAGGATTTGTTTTCGTCTGCCGTTCTCTTCCTCGCAAAAACCCGGGATTGACTTTTGGTATACCAATGAAAACCGTCCGGCCACCCTCCCCATGAGCTTCCGGTTTCCCCGTTATGCCGCCGCCCTCCTGCTCGGTTCCGCCGCCTTCGCCGCCGAGCCGGCCGTGCGCACCGCCACCCGGCTGAACGAAATCGCCATCACCTCCCCGGCCCGCCAGCCCGCCGCCTACCGCTACACCGCCTTTCCCTCCCTGCTCGCGATCGACGCCGACGAGGTCTGGGTGGTTTACAAGGCGGGCAAAAGCCACGCGACCGACGCCGGCGCGGCCCTTGAGGTCGTCCGCCATTCGCTGAGCCGCGGGACGACGGAGCTCATCCAGCGCCTCCCCGCCCCGCCCCCGAAACTCTACCAGATGGGCGAGCTCACCCGGCTGCCCGACGGCACCATCGCGATCTACGTCGACGTGCAGTCCGTCGGCTGGGACGACCGCCGCTACCGCTCGGGCGCGGAGGTGTTTCGCTGGAATGCCGCCAAAAAGGCCTTCGATGCGCCCGCGCTGATGGACGTCGTCGACGGCGTGCGCTACGGCTACCCCTTCGATTTCATCACCGAAGGAAGGACGACGTGGCAGTTGAACATGGCCTTCGGCTACATGCAGGGCGGGCGCTGGAGCGTCGACGCCCTGCGCTCCGAGGACGCCGGTCGCACGTGGAGTTTTGTCCGCAACCTCACCGCGGAGTTCGGCGGCATCGAGGCCAACGAGAGCGGATTCGTGCGCGATGGCGACGGCTTCCTCGTGACCACGCGCGGCTACGACAAGATCGAGCGCCTCCACCGCACCGACGGCGCGTTTCGCGTGAAACAGCAGGTCGTGCTCACCGGCAGGGCACCCTTCATCAATGGCTACATCGGACGCCCGCGGATTTTCATCCGCGACGGCCATGGCTACATCATCGGGCGCAACTGGACGCGACCCGCCACCACCGGCGCCGGCAAGGAATCGACCGGTCCGATGCAGCTCTGCCTCATCCGCTTCAACCTCGATACGCTCGTGCCGGACGCCTGCGTCGTGCTCGACAATGCGGACAACCAGCCCGTGAACGACGGCTACTACGCCGTGACGGCCTTCTCCGGCACCGGCGCGGATACCCGGCTGCACGTCATCACCTACAAGGCCCTCGGCGGCGAACCGCCCGGCATCGTGCGCTTCGACTACCGGTGGGCCGACGTGAAATGAGACTCGTCCTCCTGCTGGCCCTCACGTTCCTCGCGCGCACTGTCGCCGCCGAACGGATCACGTACGCCGAGGTCCACAGCAGCGCCCTGGGCCGCTCGCTCCCTGTTGCCGTGGTCGCCCCGGCGACACCGCGCAGCGGACCCAATCCCGTTCTCTTCATTCTCCATGGCCGCGGCCGAAACCACCGCTCGCTGCTCGACGCGCCCGCGGCTCGCGAGGCGCTGCTCGCGGCCTCCTGTTACGTTGTGCTCCCTCAGGGCGAAGACGGTTGGTATATCAACTCGCCCACGAATCCCGCTGCCCGCTACGAAACCTACCTTGAGGAAGTCATCGCCTGGGCAGACCGCCATCTGCCGATCACCCGCGACGCCACCGGCCGTGGCCTCGCCGGCTGGTCGATGGGCGGTTACGGGGCGGTGCGTTTTGCCGAGACGCATCCCGGGAAATTTGGTTTTGTGGCCAGCGTGATCGGCCTCCTCGATTTTCCCCGCCCCGAGACCCTGCCGGAGGGCCAAAACTACCGCGTGCCCACCGTGCGCTTCACCGGCGATCCCGCCGTGTGGGCAACGCTGAATCCGCTGCACGCCGTCGAATCCCTCCGTAGCAGCGCGCTCGCTCTCGTGCTCGCGAGCACGGGCTTCGAGCGCACCATGAACGAGCGCTTCATCGCCGAACTCGCGGCGAAAAAGCTCCCGGTCCGCGTACACCGTCTCGAGGGCGGACATGAGTTTTCGCTGGTGGAGCGCGCCCTGCCACTCGTGCTCGCTGACGCGGCCAACTTCTTCCACAACCAACCGGCTGCGACGCCGTCCCCCCATGAAACCTCACCCCGCCCTCAGTGAAGCGAGCCTCCTGCGCGACTGGCGCGTGCTGTGCGAGGAGATCGGCGAGCGCCGGGCCGGCTCGGCAGGCGAGCGCCGGGCGGCGGAGTTTGTCGCCGGACGGTTTGCCGCGCTGGGCCTGCGGCGGGTTGCGACCGAGGAGTTTCCCTGCACCAGCCTCGCGCGCGCCCGCAGCCGCGTGCAGGCATGGTTTTCGGGTCGCTGGCACACGGCGGAAACGCAGGCGCTGGTCGGCGCTCCCGGCACCCCCGGCGGGCGCGCGGTGGAGGGCGAGACGGTCTCGCTGGAGATGCCCGCCGATCTTCCGCTGCTGACGCGCGGCGCGTTGCGGGGAAAGATCGCGGTCCTGTTCGGGCCGTTGCCCACCCGCGTTGAACAGCACCGGCGCCTGGTCGCGGCCTCGCCGCTGGCGGTGGTCCACGTCGACGAGCGTCTGCCGTTTGCGTGGGCGAAGAGCGACGGCGTCTACCCGGCTTGGGTGAAGCGCCACGGCATGCCGACAACGGTCACGGTGCCCTACCTGACCGCGTGGCAGTGGCGGCTGGCGGGCGTGCGCCGGCTGCGGGTGAGCGCCGCCGTCGAGCTGCGCGCGGCCCGTTCGCAAAACGTCATCGGCGAGCTCCCCGGGAGCCTGCCGCGGCTGCCGGCCCTCGTGCTCACCGCCCATCACGACACCCAGTGCGGCAATCCCGGAGCGGATGACAACGCCTCGGGCGTCGTCTGCCTCCTGGCGCTCGCGGGCACGCTGGCGGCGATGCCGCGGCGGCGCACGATCCGTTTCATCTCCTTCGGCTGTGAAGAGCAGCTGTCGGTCGGTTCGGCCGCCTACGTGCGCGCGCACCGCGCCGCCCTCCGCGCCGTCGGCCTCGAGGTGAACTTCGACAGCGTCGCCTCGCCTCTAGGCCACTGGGAGATGTGGCGCACGGGGCCGGCGGCCTTGGAAACCTGGGCGGTCCGTCGGCTGGCCCGGGCGGGGCTCCGGGTGCGGGCCCACGCGGAGGTCACGCCGTTTTTCGACACGTTTCCCTTCAATCAGGCCGGCGTCCCTTCGCTCGGTTTCTACCGGCCCAATTTTTCCGGCGGGCGCTGGCAGCACCACAGCCGTCACGATACGCTCGCCCACGTCTCGCCGGCCGAAGTCGCGCGGCTCGTGGCCGCGGTCGCGCCGCTGGTCCGCGACCTGGCCGCCCAGCGGGTCTGGCCCTTTCGCCGGGCGCTTCCCGCCGGCCAGCGGCAGGTCGCACGGCAGCTCGCGCGCGAGCTGTTCGAATTCTGAACCCCTGCGCGATCATGAGCCATCTCGCGGAACGCCGCCTGAGTTGTGACCTGCTCGTCGCCGGCGGCGGGATGTCCGGCGTGGCCTGCGCCCTCGCGGCGGCGCGCCTCGGGACCAAGGTCATCCTCGTGCAGGATCGCGCCGTGCTCGGCGGCAACGCCTCCAGCGAAATCCGCATGCACATCGTGGGCGCGACCGGCCTCCACGCCGGACTGCCGCTCGTGCTCGAACCGCGCGAGGGCGGCATCATCGAGGAGATCCGCCTCGAGCTTGCCGTGCGCAATCCGCAGCGCTCCCCCGCCGTCTTCGACCTGATCCTCTACGAGCTCTGTCGCGCCGAGCCCCACCTCACGCTCCTCCTCAACACCACGGTCGTGTCCGCGCGCGTCGAAAGCGGCCGGATCACCGAGGTCGTCGCCGAACGTCCGTCGACGGAGGAGCGCTTCACGCTCGCCGCGGAGATGTTTGCCGACTGCACGGGCGACGGACGCCTGGCGCTGGAGGCCGGCGCGCCGTTCATGCGCGGACGCGAGGGCCGCGCGACGTTCGGCGAGCACCTTGCCCCCGAGCAAGGCGACGGGAAAACGCTCGGCTCGACCCTCCTGTTTCAGGCGCGCAAGCACGACCGCCCCATGCCCTACGTCGCCCCGCCGTGGGTGCGGAAATTCACGCCCGCCGACTTCGCCCTGCGCCCGTTTGGCAAGAGCGGCTCCGACCTCGGCCTCGAATACGGCTACTGGTGGATTGAGTGGGGCGGCTGCCTCAACACCATCCGCGACAACGAAACGATCCGCGACGAACTGCTCGCGATCACGCTCGGCGTCTGGAATCACATCAAGAACGAGTCGGGCCTCGATGTCGCCCACTGGGCGCTCGACTGGATCGGCTTCGTGCCCGGCAAGCGCGAGAGCCGGCGCTTCGTGGGCCAGCACGTGCTCACCGAAACCGACCTGTTCGCCTCGCGCCCGTTTCCCGACGCGATCGCCTTCGGCGGCTGGCCCATCGACACGCATCCGCCCGAGGGCGTCGACGCCCCCGGCGAACCGCCCTGCACGCAGCACCACCTGCCGCACCTCTACGACATCCCGCTCCGTTCGTGCGTGGCCTCGACCTTGCGCAATCTCTTCTTCGCCGGCCGGAACCTCTCCGCCACCCATCTCGCCTTCGCCTCCACGCGCGTGATGGCCACGTGCGCCGCCGTGGGCCAGGGCGTGGGCACCGCCGCCGCGCTCGCGCTACGCGCCGGGGTCGCGCCCGCCGATCTCCCGGGAAACTCAGTTCTTGTATCCGAGATTCAACAACGCCTCCTGCGCGACGACGCCTACCTCGTGGGCGTCGCCCGCGCCGATCCCGCCGACCTCGCCCTCCGCGCCACCGTCACCGCCTCCAGCGCCCAGCCCGGCGGCGAAGCCCCGCTCGTGCTCTCCGCCCAGACGCGCGCCGTCCATGGTCCCGCCTCCGCGTCCCCGGCCGGCGGCGGCGAAAATCTCTGGCGCGAGGTCCTCTCCGAAATCGAGACCGGTACCACGCATGCACGCTACACCAGTGCGCCGCCGGATCGCGCCCGCCCGGGCCTGCACCGCTGGATGAGCGACCCCGCCGCGGGCCTGCCCGCCACCCTTGAGTTGCGCTGGTCCGAGCCGGTGACGGTGCGCGAGATCCAGCTCATCTTCGACACGGGCCTCCACCGGTTTCTCACCCTTTCGCAGGCGGACGGCTACACCGCCCGGATGCACTGGGGCCGGCCCCAGCCAGAGACGGTGCGGGACTATGGCATCGATGCTGAAACCGCCGGTGGGTGGCGTCCGCTGATCCGCGAGCAGGGCAACTACCAGCGCCGCCGCGTCCATCGCGTGGACCCCATGGCCGCCCGCGCCCTGAGGATCACGGTGACCGCCACGCACTGGCTGGACCATGCGCGGATCTGCGAGGTGCGCGTTTATGGTTGAGCGTGCGACGGCTTTGACCGTTCGTCTTCTCCCTCCCTGTCCGCATGAGCCAAGCCGTCATCTCTCCTTCCGACTTCATCCCGGTCGCCGCCGCCTTTCCGCTGGAGGGTCGCTTCGTCTCCGTCGCGCCCTATGGCAACGGCCACATCAACGAGACCTATGTCGTCGTCATGGACCGCCCGGCCGGCCCGCGCCGCTACATTTTCCAGAAGATCAACCATTGACGCCCGCGACGTCTTCCACGACCCCGCCGGCAACTGGTGGCGCGCGTACGATTTCATCGAGGGCGCGCACACCGTCGAGCGCGTGACCAACGAGGCGCAGGCCCGCGAGGCCGCGCGCGCCTTTGGCGAGTACCAGGCTCTCCTCGCCGATCTCCCGGGCAAGCGCCTGCACGAGACCATCCCCAATTTCCACCACACGCGCAGCCGCTTCGAGACCCTGCGCCTCGCCGTCAGGGAGGACGCCCACGGGCGCGCCGCCGGCGTGCAGCCCGAGATCGCGTTCGCCTTCGCCCGCGAGGCCGACACCGATGTCTTTCTCGGCATGCTCATCCGCGGCGAGATTTCCGAACGCGTCACGCACAACGACACCAAGATCAACAACGTCATGCTCGACGACGTCACGGGCCGCGCCGCCGCCGTCATCGACCTCGACACCGTGATGCCGGGCCTCTCGCTCTACGATTTCGGTGACATGGTGCGCACCGCCGCGAGCTCCACCGCTGAGGACGATCCCGAGCCCGCCAACATGCACGTCGTGCTCCCCTATTTCCGGGCGCTGGTCGAGGGCTACCTCGAGTCGGCCGGCGCCGTGCTCAACGCCGCCGAGCGCGCCCAGCTCGGTTTCGCCGGCAAGCTCCTCGCGTTCGAAACCGGCATCCGCTTCCTCACCGACCACCTGCAGGGCGACGTGTATTTCCGCATCAAGCGCCCCGGCCACAACCTCGACCGCGCCCGCACGCAGTTCGCCCTCGTGAAGAGCATCGAGGACCAGGCCGACGAGATGCAGCGCATTGTGGACGCGGTCCGGGCGTAGCCGCGAGCGTGAGCGAGTGGACCTCGCAGGGCCCATCGGGAGGAATTTTCGACCCAGAGTTCACGGAGGAGGCACAGGGATCCCAGAGAAAATCAGTCGGATCGGCTCCGTGACCTCCGTGACTCCTCTGTGCTCTCTGTGACCAAAGCCTATTCCGCTACGTTCTCCCTTCCGATGAAATTCTCCCGTCCTGACTCCGACATCTACCTTCCTGAGATTTCCGCCGGCCTCACGCCCGAGGCCGCGCTCGCGCGCACGACGCACCTCTGCGTGATCGCGCACCAGGACGACATCGAGATCAACGCCTACCCGGCCGTCGCCGAGTGCTACGAGCGCAAGGACAAGTTTTTCACCGGCGTCGTGATGACCAACGGCGCCGGCTCGGCCCGCACCGGTAAGTACGGCCACGTCACCGACGCGCAGATGCAGGAGATCCGCCGCGAGGAGCAGCGCACCGCCGCCCGCCTCGGCAAGTACAACCTCCAGCTCCAGCTATCTCACCCCAGCGGCGACGTGAAGAAATCCGGCAACGCCGCCGTCGCCTCCGACCTCGCCACCATCTTCGGCGGCTGTCGTCCCTCGGTCGTCTATCTTCACCAGCCCGCCGACAAGCACGACACGCACGTCGGCTGCTTCCTCCGCTGCATCGAGGCAATCCGCGCGCTCCCGCAGGACCGCCGTCCCGCGCGCGTGCTCGGCGTCGAGGGCTGGCGCGATCTCGACTGGCTCGCGGACAACGAGAAGGTCGCGATGGACGCCAGCGCCAACCCCGCGCTCGCCGAGAAACTCGTCGCCGTCTTCGACTCGCAGATCGCCGGGGGCAAGCGCTACGA